>CANGRN010000022.1 GCA_947455695.1 Alphaproteobacteria bacterium | reverse complement strand
GGGCGCATTGATATGGGCGGTGCCGCTGCCCGTCGCCAGGGTGTGGGTGAATGTCACTTCGCCCAGCGGAATCTTTTTGGGATCGGTAACCGCCAGGCGGCCGCGCCACACCCCGCGGTCCAGCGTGATGGTGCCGCTGCCCAGCAGCGGCTTGAAACGGACAGGCTTAACACGGTCCGACAGTTCAGCGCTCAAAAGCGCGACCGTCCCCTTGAGCGGCGCACCCCGGCCTTCCAATGCCAGCCGGGCAGATGCTTTTTCGACGTGCACATTGCCCAGTGGCAGGTTGGCGGAGGCGCCGCGCGCTTCTCCAACCAGCTTCCAGTTGGCGCCCTCGCCGGTGATCAGCGGCCGTCCCTTGCCACAGACCTGAGCGCGCATGTCGGTCGCCAGATCACTGGCACCGGGGCGGAACTGCTTCAGCGAAACTTGTGCGCAGGCCGAAGGCGCAAAAGCGTAATGGCCGTCCTGGTACGACACGGTGCCATTGGCGGCGATATCCGTGCCGCGCAGCATGGCGAAGTTGAAACGGGTCTTGAGCGCCACATCGCCTGTCAGTCCGCCGCCCGTCCACATCAGGCGCCGGGCCGTCAGGCGGGTCATGGGCAATCCGGGGCCGGACAGCGAAGCGTCCAGCGCTGCGCTCAGGCTGTCGGCGCCGCCGGTAATCGTCAGCGCCGGGATGTTGATCCGGGCGCCCCGTGCGCCGGTCACGATCATCGGAGCGGTGAGCGAAAATTCGCTGGACTTGCCATGATGGGCAACGTGACCGGCGAGACGGATCTGCAGATGCTTCAGGTTCTGGGTGATGGCGGACGCCAGGACGGGATCGGCGGCACGCAGCGCGGCCAGGTTCGCTGCCATCCCGACATCGCCTTCGGCCTTGATATCACCTTGCGCCTGAACATTGCCGTTCGCCACCGTCACGCTGGCATTGCTGATCGCCGCATCAAACTTCGGCGCGGACAGGCTTGCCAGCGCGGCGGTGGAAAGCTGCAGATGGGCCGATGGCGCGGTGACGTTGAAACGCCCGTCCGCCGAATACCATTTCAATTTCTCTGCATTCAGCCGCGCATCCAGGTCCTGCACCGATATGGATGCGTTGCTAACGGCGCCTTGGAAGCGTACCGCCAGATGCCCGGTGGCATTGTCGAAGGCCAGGTCGGCGGCGCGCAAGGCGACGCGCGTGCCCTGCCAGGTGATTGAGGCGCGCTGAGCGCGCAAGGCCGCAGTCTGGGGCAAGTTCTTCACCAGCTTGACGTCGCCGCGCACATCCAGCGCGCCGCCCGGTGTCGTCAGCAGCAGCCGCAGGCCCGTCAGCGATATGGCCAGGTCGTCGGAAACGAATTGCGATTTGCCCTGCTGTTTCTGGAGGGAATCGATCCAGTTTTGCAGCGAGCCCAGCCTGGGCTTGCCGTCCGCATCCAGCCGCACCCGCACCACCGGATTGACCAGGCGCACTTCGACCACATAGGGCATCCAGCGCAGGGGATCGAAATGCAGCTCGATCTGCTCGGCCGCGATGTCAGGGGATGCCTGCGGCCCCAGCACGAAACGGCCGGACACCCCGGACAGCCCCAGCGATCCGATTTCCACCTGCGATTCCACGCCATGCTGGCGGAAGTAGCTGTTGGCAAAGCGGGCTGCGATCAGGGCGCGCGCCAGCCACAGCAGGACCAGGACCACCGCCACGCCGATCAGGATTGCAGCAAGCAAGTAGCGCCGTTTCAAATCAGATGCTCCATGCCCCGGCGCGACAGTAACGCGGGGGCCGCAGCTTTGCGACAGAATCAGGCGCGGATATGGCGGCCTAGGCGCGATTTGTCGGGGCGGTAGATGCGGATGGCATTGTCGCCCATCACCGCGCGCACCGCGCTGGATTCCTTGGCCGCCACCGCTTCGCGTGCCAGTCCGAACCAGTCCTGGTAATCGCCGGCCAGCGTCAGAACCGGCCAGTCGCTGCCCCAGATCAGGCGTCCGGCGCCGAACAGGTCGAACAGCACGCCGATGGCGCGCACCACATCGTCGCGGCTGCCATGCGCGCGCAATTCGGTCAGAAGCCCGCTGACTTTGCAGGTGACATTGGGCAAGGCGGCCAAGGCCTCGATGCCCCTGGCCCAGGCCCCCATGCCATCGGCATCGCCCAACGGCGGCTTGGCGGCATGATCCAGCACGATGGAAAGCTGCGGATGACGCAACGCCAGCGCGACAATAGCGCCGAGCTGATGGCTGAGGATAAGAGCATCGAACACCAACCCTTCGGCGGCGATGGTGTTCAAGGCGGGCGTCAGCGCCGGCTGCAATATCCAGTCCGGATCGGGAATATCCTGCAGCATCGGCCGCACGCCCAGGAACAGCGGATCTGCGGCACGACGGCGAAGTTCATCGGAGGCGGCCGGCGCCAGCATATCCACCCAGCCCACAACGCCCAGCACAAAGGGTGACTTGCGGGCGATGCCCAGCATGTAATCGGTCTCGGCGGCGGTTGGCGCGGCTTGCACCAGAATGGTCGCGTCCACCCCGGTCTGGACCAGCAGCGGCCGCAGGTCGGCGGTGCCAAACACGCGGTGGATGGGATTGCCCGGCTTCAGCCAGCCATAATCACCGCGCGCCGGGTCCCAGAAATGCTGATGGGCGTCAACAATCATGGGATCGGGGCATCGGCGCGGATAAGATTTTCCCTGCGCAAATCCTGCCACAGGGCGGCGGGGATCTTGTGGCGATACAGCGCAATCGTCTGTTCCACGCGGGCAGCGGAGTCCAGGCCGGGGATGACGCTGGCAACGATGCCGTGCGCCAGCGGGAATTGCAGCGCCGCCGCAGCCAGCGGCACAGCATGGCGGTCGCACACCGCCTCGATCTTGCGCACCTTCTCGATCACGGCGGACGGCGCGGGTTCGTAATCGTAATAAAGTGGCGCAGCCGTCCTGGTGCCCACGGCCAGGATGCCCGAATTGTAAGGGCCTCCCACCACGATGGCGGTGCCCGCCGCCTCGCAAGCCGGAAACAGCGCATCCAGCGCGTTCTGCTCCAGCAAAGTGTAGCGCCCCGCCAGCAGGATCACGTCCAGCCGGGCATGGCGCATCACTTCCAGGCAGGCGGGAATTTCATTCACGCCCATGCCGAAACCGGAAATCGCACCGGCGCTGCGCAATTCTTCCAGTGCTTTCAGACCGCCGCCCCTGGTCAACTCGGCCATGCGCGCGTCGTTGGCATCGCCATGGGTCAGCCGGCCGATGTCATGGATATAAAGAAGGTCGATGCGCGAAAGGCCCAGCCGCTGCAGGCTTTCGGCAAAGCTGCGCATCACCGCGTCATAGGAATAATCATAGACCGGTTCGAACGGCATGGGCGTGGCATAGCCGTGGCGCGGGACGGTTTCGTCCACCGGACCGGAAATGGGCTTCAACAGCCGCCCCACCTTGGTGGACAACACAATATCCCTGCGGGAACGCAAGCTGTCGCCCAGCCGCCGTTCCGACAGGCCGAAGCCATAGAAAGGCGCGGTGTCGTAATAGCCGAAGCCGGCACTTTGCGCCGCCGCCAGGGTCTCGCGCGCCGTTGCATCCGGCAATGGTTTGAACAGGTTTCCCAGCGGCGCGGTGCCAAAACCCAGCTCGGTGACCGCCAATCCGGTCTTTCCGATATTACGACGCGCAATCATGCCGTTTTCAACCTTGGCGCAAACAATCCGAAACTCACCACCACGGCATAGCAGGCCGCCAGGATGAAGAGGCTCCAATGCAGCGCGCCGGTGAACGAGGCGAACAGGGTCATCAGTGGCGGAACCACCGCGGCGCCGCAGATCGCCATGACGATGAAGCTGGAGGCGAACTCGGTTTCATGTCCCAGCCCTTCAAGCCCCAGCGCGAAGATGGTGGGGAACATGATGGACATGAAGAAGCTGGTCGCCACCAGCGCCCAGATGCTGGGAAAGCCGCCGATCACCGCCGCCAGGCAACACAGAATGATGTTGCAGCCGGCATAGAGCATCAACTGGCGCGGCGGATTGATGGTCCGCTGCAGCCAGGCGCCGACAAAGCGCCCGACACAGAAGGCAATCATGGTCGCTTCCAGATAGACCTGCGCGCCCACCCGTTCGGGCACATGCGCGGCCTCCTGCGCGAAATCCACCAGCAGGCTCCAGGTGCCGACCTGCGCCCCGACATAGAAGAATTGCGCGATCACGGCATACAAAACGCGCGGACGGGCCAGGACGGCGAAGGGCGAGCGCGCGGTTTGCGGCGACACGTCGGCGCGCAGGGGCGGATATTTGGTCAGCGCAATAGCGGATGCGATCACCACCATCAGCACACCCAGCACCAGATAGGGCGGGCCGACCGAGGCCGCCTCCTGCGCACGCCAGGCATCCACCGCAGCCGGTCCCATCGCCGCCATCTGCGCCGGGGTATATTCCACGCCGGAAAAAATCACATAGCCGCCGACCAGCGGGCCCAGCACGGTGGCGACACCGTTAAAAGCTTGCGCGAAATTCAGCCGCGGCGAGGCCGTCCGGGGATCGCCCAGAATGGTGATGTAGGGATTGGCGCTGGTCTCCAGAAAGCCCGCGCCAATGGCGATGATGTAAAGCGCCGCCAGGAAGATCCAGTAGACGCGCATATGCGCCGCCGGCACGAACAGGAAAGCGCCGAGGGCATACAGCGCCAGGCCGATGATGATGGTCTTCTTGTAACCCAGGCGGCGGATGACCATCGCCGCCGGCAAGGGCGCGCAGAAATAGCCGATATAGAACGCGAACTGGGTCAGGCTGGCCTGCGGCCGGGTCAGGTCCAGCGCCTTCTGGAAGTGATGCAGCAGCAGGTCGTTGAACTGGGACGCCAGACCCCAGGCGAAGAACAAGGTCGCGGTCAGCGCAAAGGCGATGACATACCGCCGCTCGACCACTGGCAACTTGTTCATGCTTCCCCCGCGCCCTTATTTTCCGCCAGTTAAGCGGAAAAAGCGCGGGCGCGCTACATGGTGGCGCCGATCTGCCAGGGCACGAATTCGGCATCGCCATAGCCCAGCTTCTCGGACTTGGAACGGGTGCCCGACGCAATCTCCAGGATGTGTTCGAAGATCTCCTTGCCCTTGTCCTGGATGGAAACCCCGTCCAGCACATCGCCGCAATTGATGTCCATGTCGTCGGTCATGCGCTCATAGACGGCCGTGTTGGTGGCCAGCTTGATCGAGGGCGTCGGCTTGCAGCCATAGGCCGAGCCGCGCCCGGTGGTGAAGCACAGGATATTGGCGCCGCCCGCCACCTGCCCCGTCGCCGAGACAGGGTCATAGCCGGGCGTATCCATGAACACGAAACCCCTGGTGGTGACAGGTTCGGCATATTCCACCACATCCTTCAGCCGCGTGGTGCCGCCCTTGGCGGCGGCGCCCAGCGATTTTTCCAGGATGGTGGTCAGGCCGCCCGCCTTGTTCCCCGGCGAAGGATTGTTGTTCATGCTGCCGGCATTGCGGCTGGTGTAATCCTCCCACCAGCGGATACGGGCGATCAGCTTCTTGCCGACTTCGGGGCTGGCGCGGCGGGTCAGCAGATGTTCGGCGCCATAGATTTCCGGCGTCTCCGACAGGATGGCGGTGCCGCCATGGGCCACCAGCAAATCCACCGCCGCGCCCAGCGACGGATTGGCGGTGATGCCGGAATAGCCATCACTGCCGCCGCATTGCAGAGCCAGCATCAGTTCGGAGGCCGGCGCCGTCTCGCGCTTCACCGCGCCCGCAGCCGGCAGCATGTCGCGCACCGCGGCGATGCCGGCATCGATGGCCTTCTGCGTGCCGCCGGTGTCCTGGATGGTCAGCGAGCGGAACGTGCCGCTTTCGGCGATATTGTAGGCCTGTTTCCAGCGCCCAATCTGGAAGGTCTCGCACCCCAGGCCCACCATCAACACCGCGCCCATGTTGGGATTGGCGGCATAGCCCCATTGGGTGCGCTTCAGCACCTCATAGCCTTCGCCCTTGCTGTCCATGCCGCAGCCATGGCCGTGCACCAGCGGGATGATGCCGTCGATCTCGGGATAATCGTCCAGCATGCCGCTCTTTTCGACTTCTCGGGCAATCAGGCGCGCCACGGTGGCCGAGCAGTTCACCGACGTAAGAATGCCCAGGTAATTGCGGGTACCGAACTTGCCATCGGCGCGGCGGAAACCCTGGAAGGTGGCCTGCGGCACGGCGGGCGCGGGATCGCGGGCATCCACCTCGAACTGATAGTCGCGGTCCACGGCGTGAAAACCGATATTGTGCTCATGCACCCAGTCGCCGGGCGCGATGTCCTGGGTGGCGAAGCCGATGATCTGGCCGAACTTCAGCGCCGGCTCATCCTTCTTGATCGGGCGCACCGCGGCCTTGTGGCCGGGGGGAATGCGGCGGGTGATCTTCACATCGTCCACGATATCGCCGGGGGAAAGACCGGCCACCGCCACCACAACATTGTCGGTCGGATGAAGCCGCAGGAAAGACGCCATGATTGCTCCTGGATGCGAAGGAGGCTCTTATAGTCCAAGCCCTTGCCCGGAGAATAACAAAATGAGCCGCCGCCTGTGCTTCGCGCTGGACCTGGTCGATGACGCCGCGAAAATCGCCGAATATGAGGGGTTTCATGCCCCCGGCGGGGTGTGGCCGCAGATCGTGGACGACATCCGCGCCCAGGGGATCGAGGGCATGGAAATCTGGCGCACCGGCGACCGCATGGTGATGATCGCCACCGTGGCCGACGACTATCCTCGCGCCCGCAACATCCCGCCGGAATATGATCAGTGGGAAACCCTGATGTGGGGCTTCCAGAAAGCCCTGCCCCATGCGGCACCGGGCCAGAAATGGGTGCCGATGGACAAGATTTTCGATCTGGCGCAACAGAAGGGCGGCTGACCCGCGCCCTGGTGCGGTATACCGTTGACACGGGTACCCGAACTGGAAAAGTTGGCCCGCCTGCCGGAGGAAGTGATCGTGATTTCTAGACCTGTTTCGCGCGCCCTTGCCGCGGCGGCCCTGTGTGCCGCCTTCTGTGCTCCGGCGCTTGCCGCGGACAATTACCAGACCGATATCGGTCCGACGCCGAAGAACGGCCGGCAGGGGGCGAGTGCCCAGGGCCGCGGCACGGTGCTGGCCGTGCTGGACAACAACAAGTTCACGCTCAGCGGCAAGTTCGCGGGGCTGTCATCGTCGGCCACCGAGGCCCGTTTGCACATCGGCAACGTGATGGGTGGAACCGGACCGGCGATCGGCGACCTCACGATCCCGCAGGCAAAGAGCGGCAACATCTCCGGCACATTCACCCTGACACCGGACCAGGTCGCTGCTTTGAAGAGCGGCAAGCTCTACGTCATTCTTAACAGTCAGAGCGCGCCCAAGGGCAATCTGTGGGGCTGGTTCCAGCCCGCGCACGTCACCGTCGGCCAGGACGTGCCGCAGATGTATGACTGGTACATCCCGAGCATTCTCGAAGACGAGACACCCAGCCCGGCGAAAAAGCCTGGCGCCTGACCGGCGGAGCAATAAAGACATGATCAAGAATCGGAAAACGTCCATGCGCGCCATCGCTGCTGCCGTCACTCTCGCGGCGGTGGGCGCTGCGGGCCTGTGGACCTGGGCTGCGGTTGCGCAGACCGGCGCCGCGCCCGGCCCCTTCACGGATGCGCAGGCGCAGGCCGGAAAGTCTGTCTATGACGGCAAATGCGCCGTCTGCCATGACGCCGGCGGCGAAACCATCAAGCTGGTCGGCCCGGGCTTCACGGATCGCTGGAAAACGCGCAGCACCAAGGACCTTTATACCCGCATCAAGACCACCATGCCGTTCAGCAACCCCGGCAGCCTGAGCGATGCGGAAACCGCCCAGGTCGTGGCGTATATTCTCAGCAGCAACGGCGCCAAGGCCGGTGCCGCCGACTTTACCTCCGGGGCGGCGCCGGTGGTGATCAGCACCGTCCTTCCGGCGCGCCGGGGCGGCGGCCTGTATGCGGGCTATACCAGCCTGAGCGGTGCGCCCCAGCCCACCGGCCTCACCTTTCCCGGAACGGTTGAAAAATACTCCCCCGTGACCGAAGAGATGCTGCTGAATGCGCCGGCCCAGGATTGGCTGATGCATTACCAGAATTATGCCGGCTGGAGCCATTCGCCGCTAAAGCAGATCAATACCAAGAATGTACAGAACCTGCAGCTTCGCTGGGTCTGGTCGCTGGATGACGGCGAACGCCAGCAGATCACGCCACTGGTGCATGACGGGGTGATGTTCGTCTCCACCGCCGTCAACAACAAGGTGCAGGCGCTGAACGCCGCGACCGGCGATTTGATCTGGGAAAACTCCCTGGGGCCGCGGCTGGAAAACCAGGTCAATGCCACGGCGCGCGCCATGGTGTTGTACGGCAACCAGCTCTTCTATCCCGCCAGCGACGCGACGCTGTATGCGCTGGACGCGCGCACGGGGAAAATCAACTGGAAGTTCAAGCATACCGATTTCGGCAACGACAAGATCGGCGGCCTGATGATCGCCGACGGCAAGCTGATCGTCGGGCGCGGCGTCTGTGACGAGGCTTCGCTGGAAGACCGCTGCTTCATCGCCGCCTATGACCCCAAGGACGGCCACCAGCTCTGGAAATTCTCCACCGTCGCCTATTCGGGCGAGCCGGGCGGCGACAGCTGGGGCGACATGACCAACGGCCAGCGGGCCGGCGCCGACGCCTGGATCGCGGGTACTTATGATCCCAAGCTGCGGCTCACCTATTGGGGCACGGGCCAGGCCAAGTCGGGCAAGAACGGCATCGGCGACAAGCTGTTCAGCAACGCCACGATCGCGCTGGACGTCGATACCGGCAAGCTCAAATGGTACCACCAGACCGCGCCGGACGAAGGCCTGGACCTGGACGAGGTCTATGAGAAGATCCTGGTGGACAGCGGATCGCAGAAGCTTCTGCTGACTGCCGGCAAGAAAGGCATCCTGTGGAAGCTGGACCGCACCAACGGCAAGTTCCTGGATTACAAGCCGATGGTTTTCCAGAATGTCTTCACCAGCATCGACCGCCAGACCGGCCGCGGCACCTACCGCCCGGACATTGTGCATCCGGAAGCCGGCAATTCGCGTCCATCCTGCCCGGCCCAGTCGGGCGGCCATAACTGGCCAGCTGCCAGCTATGTTCCCGAGGAAGACCTGATCATCTTCCCGCTGGACCAGATCTGCGTCACCTCGCAGGGCGACATGATCGGAAACTTCGAATCCCCTGCTTCGGACGGCAATATGGGACGCGTGAGCGCGTACCGGGTGAAGGATCTGAAGCCCATCTGGACCTTCCAGCAGCGCGCGCCCTTCCTGACCAGCACCATGACGACGGCGGGCGGCATCGGCTTTGTCGGCGACTGGGATCGCACCTTCCGGGCGTTTGACGTGAAGACCGGCAAGACGCTGTGGACCACCCGGCTCGGGACCACGGCGCAGGGTTTTCCAACAACCTTCAGCGTCAATGGCGAGCAGTTCGTGGCGGTTCCCACCGGCTATAACGGCGGCAGCCCGCAGCTTCGGCCCAGCAGCATGTTTGCGTTCGAGCGCAACCGCCCGCTGGTCGGCCACGCGGTCTATGTCTTTGCCCTGCCCAAAGCCCAATAGGGGCAACCGGTTCAGTCAACGCCGCACCGACGCAGCGATGGGGGAAGGTCGCAGACCATTGATCTGCCAACCATAATTCTGCCGTTTGCAACCCGGCACGGATCGCAAGCAGGCATAATGTCGTTACACTTGGATGAGGCCCGTTCTCGCCCTTGGCGTAACCCTATTGCTCGCCTGCCCCGCGCCGGTTTTGGCCCAGACGGCTGGACCTGCCCCCTCGATCGCCTTTCCGCAGGTGACGGGCATTCCCACGCCCCTGCAGAGCATCAGCGGCCGCTTCAGCTCCCTCAACCCGATCAACCCGCACAGATGCGCCAATAGCAAAATAAGCGGCCGCGTTGTCTCGCCTCATTTGATAATGGTGAAAGAGATGGATTGTGGCCGGTCGGGACACGACAACGCGCTGGTGAACGTCCAGTTCAGCAATCCTGCCGATGCCGCGCAGATGGTGACAGGACGCGATGTAGTCATAACGGCCAACTTCAAAAGGGCGGAGGAGGATCGTGAGCCAACCATTGTTGCCGAATTCCTGATTGCGGAAAAGGCGCGGATCGAGACAGCGGATCCAATCGATACTTCCGTGCCACCCGCCCAGCCCTTTACGAGCTACATGATCTGTCAGGCACCGGAGATGGACGAGCTGGCCGGAAAGCTTGGCAGCGAATTGTGCGTGCAAAGCACGATCGTGGCGAGTCTTGCCACGACAGGTCCGGCGCTGGAGCGGGCTGCCCGGGCGCCCTTGAATGCGGCGCCGGAAGATATCGTGGCTGGCGATCCGAACGAAATCTCCTGCCGGCAGGATCCCAAGG
>CANGRN010000021.1 GCA_947455695.1 Alphaproteobacteria bacterium | reverse complement strand
TGGAACATGCGCGCCGGCAGGGTGCCGCCGGTCGCCTTGATCATGGGCTTGTTGTCGTCATTGCCGATCCACACGCCGCACACCAGGTCGGCGGTGAAGCCGACAAACCAGGCGTCGTGGAAATCCTGGGTGGTGCCGGTCTTGCCGGCGGTGGGCCGATCTTCCAGCCGCGCCGCCTTGCCGGTGCCGGTGGCGGTCACTTCGCTCATCAGCCGCGTCATCTGCATGTCGTCCTGGGCGCTCATCACGCCGTCTGGGCTCACGGCCTTGCGCTGATACAGAAGCTTGCCGGAACGGGTCTTCACCCGCAGCACGCCAAAAGGCGTCACGCCATTGCCACCATTGGCGAAGGGGGCATAGGCGCCGGTCAATTCCAAGGGCGTCACGCCCGACGTGCCCAGCGCGAGCGAAGAAACCTCCACCAGCGGCGAGGCGATGCCCAGCCGCCGCGCGGTGCGGGCGACTTCCCTGGGGCCCACTTCAGCGGTGAGCTGGGCGGCGACGGAATTGGACGATTCCGCAAAGGCCTGGATCAACGGCATCTGGCCCTTGAAGTGGCCTTCAAAGTCGGTGGGCTGCCAGCCATGAATGTTCACCGGCCCGTCATTCACCGTCTCGTCGATGGTGTGGCCATGTTCCAGCGCGGTGAGATAGACGAAAGGCTTGAAGGCGCTGCCCGGCTGGCGCACCGCATCGGTGGCGCGGTTGAAACCCGAGCCGCCATAGGTCCGCCCCCCCACCATGGCGCGCACCGCCCCGTCCGGCGTCATCGCCACCAGCGCCGCCTGATGGGCGTTGTATTTCTCGCCTTCGCTGTCCAGCCCGCTTGCCACGGCGCGTTCGGCCATGGCCTGGGTTTCCAGGTCGTAACTGGTTTCCACGATCACCGGTTCGCTGGACGGCGGGGTCACATCATTCAGATGCGCCATGATCCAGTCGGCGAAAAAGCCCGATCCCGGCGTGGCATTGGCGCGCACGATGCGCGGGCGCGTGGCTTCGGCCTGGGCACGGCTGTTCTCGTCGATGATGCCGGCATCCTGCATCGCCCGCAGCACCACGCGCGCGCGCTTCAGACCAGCATCGATATCGGACAAGGGATTGTAGCGGGCAGGCGCCTTGACGCTGCCGGCGATCATGGCGGCCTCGGTCAGGCCCAGCTCGCTGGCATGCTTGCCGAAGAATTTCTGCGCCGCCGCCTCAATGCCGTAAACGCCGGCGCCGAAATAGACGCGGTTGAGATACAGGGTCAGGATCTGGTTCTTGGTGTAGCGATGCTCCAGATACAGGGCCAGCATCGCCTCCTGCATCTTGCGCTCGAAGGTGCGGTTGGCGGACAGGAACAGGTTCTTGGCCAGCTGCTGGGTCAGGGTCGAACCGCCCTGCACGACATGACCGGTCATCGCGTTCTGGAACGCGGCGCGCGACAGGCCGATGGGATCGATGCCGAAGTGCGAGCGGAAGCGCCGGTCTTCGATCGCAATGAAAGCGCCCGGCACATATTCGGGCAGGTCTTCGGCCCGCACCATCTGGCCTTGCGTCAGTCCGCGCCGCGCGATCAGCCGGCCGCGGTCATCCAGGATGGTGACGTCCTGCGACGGGCCGCTGATCATCAGGTTGCCGACATCGGGCAGGCTGGAAAGGAAGTGCGAAAAGAACAGTCCGCCGAAGATCACGCCCCAGGCGCCCAGCATCATCAGCACATAGGGCCAGGTGGCGCGCGCCTTGGGCCGGGCCGGCCTGGCGGCGGCTTTCGCCCGCTTGGACGTGGCCGTTTTGGGCGGGGCCGGCGCATCGTCAGCCTCGGGCGCGCGGGCTTTCTGGCGCGGCCGGTAAATGACGGGTTTTACGGGTTTTTTGCCCATCCCCCGTTTTAGGGACAGGCTGGTTAACGGGCGTTAAACAAAGTCTTAACCGCTAGGCGGAGAGACGGTAACCGCCGCCTTCGGTAAGCAGGATCTGGGCCTTGGCCGGGTCCTGCTCGATCTTCTTGCGCAGGCGGTAAATGTGGGTTTCCAGGGTGTGGGTCGCCACCGCCGGGCCATAACCCCAGACTTCATGCAGCAGGATATCGCGGGGCACGGTGCCGGCGCTGGCATGCAGGAACTTCAGGATATTGGTTTCCTTCTCGGTCAGCCGGACCTTGCGGCCTTCGGCCTGCAGCAGCTTGGCGCTGGGATGGAAGGTATAGGGCCCGATGCGCACCGCCATGTCGTTGGCCGGGGCATGATGAGTGTTCAGGGCGTGCAGCCGCTGCAACAGGGTGGAAAAGCGGAACGGCCGGGCCAGGGATTCACTGGCCGTCGCCGCTTCGCCATCGGTCAAAAGCAGCACCGGGCAGGACAGGCCTTGCCCCCGCAGGGACGCGGCAAGCTGCTCGCCGTCATCCAGGCCGATGATGGCGAAGGCCAAAGGTTCGCGCACCGCATCCCGCACAGCCTGCGCATCGGCGGCCGCCACCACGTCATAGCCTTCATGCGCAAGCTGCTCGGCCAGGCCGGCGCGCAATACATCGTCACTTTCGGCCAAAAGAATTCGGGTCGCCATGCGGTCACGGGGGTTGGGGTGACGAAGATTAACCCGGCCCGGGCCAAAGCGGCAAATATTGCCGGTTGCATCCGGTCGCGCGTCGATGAAATTCCAGCAATAGCGCCAAAAAATTCTGGCGTGGCGCTTGCTTTGTACAGCTGCGATGAGCGTCTACAGCCCCGTCTATCATGCCATGGTCAGTTCCCCGGTTTCCGGGGTCAGCGAAGCCGTGACCGTGACCGCGAAAAAGGATGCGTCTTCGAGCGACAGCAAGGGCGAGGATTTCTTCCATCACATCCTGGACGTGATCAATCCGCTGCAGCATCTGCCCGTGGTCGGCACCATCTATCGGGCCGTCACCGGCGAACATATCGGCGCCATCGAGAAGATCGCCGGCGACACGCTGTATGGCGGATTGTGGGGCGCGGTGAGCTCGATCGCCGATGTGGCGTTTGAAGGCATCACCGGCAAGAGTTTCGAAGATACCGCCATGGCCTGGATCAAGGGCGATGACACCACCGCCGTCGCCAGCGTCAAGGTAGGCGTGCGCGAAACGGCCTTGAATATCCCTACGCCCTCCGTGGACACGCCGTCATTGCCGTTCCAAGACATGTCTGTGGCGACTGCTGCCGCGCCTGCCGGTCCCGACATTGCCGCCCTGACCAGCGCCCTGTCGTCCAAGGGCGTGGATAACGACACCGCCAGCCGCGCGCTGTACGCCTATCGCCGTTCGATGGGAATGACGGCGCAGCCGGTGTTCGCCAGCATAAACTGACGCTATAACATCTCCATGAATCTCATCGTCACCTCGGACAAGGACGGCGCATGGCTGGACTGGGGCGCGGGCAAGCGCCGCGCCGCCATCGGACCGGGCGGCATCGCCATCAAGGGCGGCGAGGGTGACGGCATCACCCCGCGCGGCACCTTTCCCATCCGCGAAGTCTTTTATCGCGCCGACCGGGTGAAGAACCTGCAGATCGCCTTGCCGCTGTGGAAGATCGCAAAGGATGACGGCTGGTGCGATGCGCCGGACGATCAGCTCTACAACCGCCTGGTGAAGCTTCCTTATCCTGCCAGCGCCGAGACGATGTGGCGCGACGATCACCTGTATGACGTGGTGGCGGTGATCGGCTTCAATGACGATCCGGTTTATCCGGGCAAGGGCAGCGCAATTTTCCTGCACTATGCCAAGCCCGATTTTTCGCCCACCGCTGGCTGCGTGGCGCTCAAGCGCGAAGACCTGGTCGAGGCGCTGGAGCAGCTTGTGCCCGGCGATCAGATCGTAATCGGCTGATTTGTCTTTTGGCGCGTGCCGAAGATCGCGGTGCCGACCCGCACATGCGTGGCGCCGAACTTCACCGCCAGCTCAAAATCCCCGCTCATGCCCATGCTGAGATTGGCCAGCCCGTGATCGCGGGCAAGCTTTGCGAGAAAGGCAAAATGCGGCGCGGCATCGTCATCGGCTGGGGGAATGCACATCAGTCCTTCCAGCGGCAGGTCCAACTTGCGCGCCTGGGCGATCAGGGCGGCGGTATCTGCAGGCAGCACGCCGGCCTTTTGCGGCTCCTCGCCGGTATTGACCTGGATGAACAGGCGCGGACAGCGGCCTGACTTTTCGCGCTCGGCTGCCAGGGCATCGGCCAGCCTGGGGCGGTCCAGAGTCTGGATGACGTCAAACAGCGCCGCTGCTTCCTTCACCTTGTTGGTCTGCAACGGGCCGATCAGGTGCAATTCCAGGTCGGGATACTCGTTCTTCAAAGCGGGAAACTTGGCCATTGCTTCCTGCACCCGGTGTTCGCCGAACAGCCGCTGGCCAGCCTCCAGCGCCTCGCGGATGCCCGCTTCGTCCACTGTCTTGGATACCGCCACCAGCCTGGTCGCGGGCGCCGGCTGGATGGCGGCCTTTCGCGCCGCTTCGATGCGCGCCAGTATATCGCCGAGATTCTGTGAAACCGTCATGCGCGCGAACCTAGCCAGATATCAGTCGCTTCTCAACGCCGACATGCCGTTGGTGCTGATGACCGATGCGCGCAAGGCCGATTGGGCGGGCGCTGCGCGCCGCCTGCCGCATGGCAGCGTGGTGGTGGTGCGCGGCCACGATACCGAAAAGCGCCTGGCGCTGGCGGAAACGCTGCGCGGCATCGCCCCGATGCTGATCGCCGACGATCCGGCACTGGCGGCGCGGATCGGTGCGGCGGGCCTTCATTTGCCGGAAAAACGCATGAAGGAAGCCGGCCATTGGCGGGCGCTTTTTCCCCACTGGATTATCACCGCGTCGGCGCACTCGCTCCGGGCGCTGATGGGCGCCCATCTGCTGGACGCGGTGTTCCTGTCGCCGGTCTTCGCCACCACCAGCCACAAGAATGCCATGCCGCTGACACCGCTGCGCGCCGCATTCATCGCAAGCCATGCGCCTGTGCCGGTCTATGCGCTGGGCGGCATAACGGCGCAGAGTGCGGCGCTGCTGGCGCCGGCGTTCAGCGGCATTGCCGCGATCTCGTCATTCTTGTGACGTGTGCAGATTGAGATGCAGGTAAACCGCATCCATTTTCAATTGCCGGCTGCCATCGAAGAAGGCGCCGCTGCTGCGGCCATAGGTCAGACGCTGCCAGCCGCCGCTGAGATCGATGCTGGGTGAAATCCTGTATCCCAGTGACGCTTGCATGCCGTTCAGGCCCAGGCGCGGGAGCCCGGCAATCGTTACTTCCTTTGCGACGCCATTGCCGAATTCCAGGCCGGCAATCCAGTCGCCCTTGCTGAGCGCCGCCGAGACATGTTGTCCGCGCGTGGTCGAAGCCTGCCACGTCTGGCCGATGTTGAAGCCATAGGCGTTGCTCTGGCGCCAGGATCCGCCCAGTGAGAATTTGATCTCGTCGGTCAGCGGATAGTCGCCGCGCACACCGAAACTGATATCGCTGGTGCCTTCCTGTCCCGGCAGCTTGTGCTCGGCGCGCGATTCCGACACCGCGCCATAACCGGCCAGCGACAACGCGCCGATGTCGGTCTCATAGCGCAGCGCCGCTTCCCAGAAATCGGCCTGGCGTCCGGGCAGGTGCGGCCCCGCATTCAGGAACGGCAACTGCTTTCCTTGCGTCGGTGTGAAGGACAGCGCCAGGGTCGCGCCGAACAAGGACGGGCTGGTATAGACGAACTTGGCATAGTTGCTGGACGCGCCGACCTCGGTGCGCAGCGGCAGCAGGTTGATTACCGCCCGCCCGTCACGCGGATCGCGATAAAAGCTGGTGCGGGGATCTTCCAGCGATACGTTCGCATCCACCTTGGGTCCGCCCACGGCCAGCGCATATCCCGCGCCATCGGCGATGCCGATTTCGATCTTGCCCAGGCCGGTGCGCGCCGTGGCGGCCAGCCGCTCCAGCGCATCGCCGTCATGGTGGCCCCGCGACAGGGGATCGGCCAGCGCCACGGCGGCATCGACCCCCAGCGACAGGCCGGTGTCATAGTCGCGGCTGAGGCTGGGTTTGAACAACACCGCGCCGCTGGCCTGCGCCCCGCTCCGGCCCGGCTGGCGGGGACCAAAAAGCGCCCCCGACGCTTCGCCGTCCAGGCGCAGCTGGGCATTGCCAGCCGGCCAGACCGGCGGGGCCAGGGCCCATGTCTGCGTCTGGGCCACCACCGGGTTCAGGGCGGCGCCCGCCGCCAGCAGCAGGGCCGGCAAGATGAGGTTACGGACCGGCAATGCGTGGGCCTCCTAAGTCTTTGCAGTATAAGCCAAACCCCGCTTTACCGGGCAAGGCTGGCGCCGTTGCGCGCGCAGGGCCCCGCCGCTATAAGCCGTGGGGTCGGCGCTCACTGACCATCAGCAGCGGCCCGCCCCAAAGGAAAAGACGCCCAATGCGAGTTCTGCCTGCCTTGTTGTGTGCGTTGGTCCTGGCCGGCTGCGGCGGCTCGTCGAATGACGGCACCCGGGAGATGGACACCGGTACCTCCATCGCCAGCGGCTCCACCCGCATGACCTTGGGCGTGAACTCCTATCTGTGGCACGCCTCGCTGGACACGCTGTCCTTCCTGCCGCTGCAATCGGCCGATCCGTTCGGCGGCGTGATCATTTCGGAATGGTATGTCGCGCCCACCAGCCCCGATGAGCGGCTGAAAGTCACCATCTACATCATGGACCGCTCTTTGCGCGCCGACGGCCTGAAGGTCGTGGTGTTCCGCCAGGTGCGCGCCGGCAATGCCTGGCAGGATGCGGCGCCCAGCGCCGATACCGCACACAAGCTGGAAGACTCGATCCTGACCCGCGCCCGCGAGTTGCGCCTGGCCACGCTCGGCCAGCAGGGCTAAGGAGCAGCGCTGATGGCGCGCTACAACGCCAAGGAATCCGAAAAGCACTGGCAGGCAGAATGGGACGCACGCGCCCTGTTCGTCACGCCCGCGCATTCGGACAAGCCCAAAGCCTATGTGCTGGAGATGTTCCCCTATCCGTCGGGGCGCATCCATATGGGCCATGTGCGCAACTACACCATGGGCGATGTCATCGCCCGCTTCCGCCGCGCCCAGGGCTATAACGTGCTGCATCCCATGGGCTGGGACGCGTTCGGCCTGCCGGCGGAAAACGCCGCGCGCGACAAGGGCGTAAGCCCGCGCGACTGGACGTATGAAAACATCGCGGCGATGCGCGAACAGCTCAAGATGATGGGCCTGTCGCTGGACTGGTCGCGCGAATTCGCCACCTGCGATCCGGAATATTATCACCAGCAGCAGAAGCTGTTTCTGGATTTCTACAAGGCCGGTTTTGTCTATCGCAGCGAAGCGGATGTGAACTGGGATCCGGTCGACATGACCGTGCTCGCCAACGAACAGGTGATCGACGGCCGCGGCTGGCGTTCGGGCGCAGCTGTGGAACGGCGCAAGCTGAGCCAGTGGTTCTTCAAGATCACCGGCTTTGCCGATGAATTGCTGCAGGGCCTGGATACGCTGGACCGCTGGCCGGAAAAGGTCCGCACCATGCAGAAGAATTGGATCGGGCGCAGCGAAGGCCTGCGCTTCCAGTTCACCTTGTCGAATGCGCAGACGCTAGATGTGTTCACGACACGCCCCGACACCTTGTTCGGCGCCTCCTTCGTGGCGCTGTCGCCGGAACATCCCCTGGCGCAGGAACTGGCCAAGACCGACGCCAAGCTGGCCGCCTTCATCGAGGAATGCCGCCATGTCGGCACCGCCGAAGCCGATATCGAGAAGGCCGAGAAGCGCGGCCATGACACCGGCCTGACCGCGGCCCATCCGTTCGATGCGGACTGGAAGCTGCCGGTGATGGTCGCCAATTTCGTGCTGATGGGCTACGGCACCGGGGCGATCTTCGGCTGCCCGGCGCATGACCAGCGCGACATGGATTTTGCCCGCAAATACAAGCTGACGGTGACCCCGGTGGTGGTGCCGTCGGATGCGGACCCCAAGACTTTCGATGTCGGCAAAGAGGCCTATACCGGCCCCGGCAAGCTGGCCAATTCGCGCTTTCTGGACGGCATGACGGTGGAAGCGGCCAAGGCCGAAGTCGCCGCGCGACTGGAAAAGTCCGGCATCGGCGAGCGCACGGTGAACTACCGGCTGCGCGACTGGCTGGTGTCGCGCCAGCGCCCCTGGGGCTGCCCGATCCCGATGATCCATTGTGCCAAGTGCGGCGTAGTCCCGGTGCCCAAGGACCAGTTGCCGGTGAAGCTGCCCGATGTGATCAACTTCAACGTCAAGGGCAATCCGCTGGATGCCGACACGGCGTGGAAGACCACCACCTGCCCCACCTGCAAGGGCGCGGCGACGCGCGATACCGATACGCTGGATACCTTCGCGGATTCGTCCTGGTATTTCGTGCGCTTCACCAATCCGGCCGCCGACGAGCCGGTGGACAAGGCGGCGGCGGATTACTGGCTGCCGGTAGACCAGTATATCGGCGGCATCGAGCACGCCATTCTGCATCTTCTGTATGCGCGCTATTTCACCCGCGCGATGGCCAAGCTGGGCATGGTCAATGTGGCCGAACCCTTCGCCGGTCTTTTCACGCAAGGCATGGTCTGCCACGAGACCTACAAGGATGCGGACGGCAACTGGGTCCAGGCCGACGAAATCGAAAAGCGCGACGGCAAGGCGTTCCAGCGTGACACGGGGGCGGAGATCACCATCGGCGCGTCCGAGAAGATGTCCAAGTCGAAAAAGAATGTGATCGCGCCGGAAACCATCATCGCCGATTACGGCGCCGATACCATCCGCTGGTTCATGCTGTCGGACACCCCGCCCGAGCGCGACATCGAATGGACCGATGCCGGCGCCGAAGGCTGCTGGCGTTTCGTCAACCGCATCTGGCGGCTGTGCACCGAAAGCGAAGGCCTGGCGGCACCCGGAACGCCGGCGTCCGGCGATGACGAGGTTTCCAAAACGCTGCGCCAGGCCGTGCACAAGGCCATCGCCGCGGTGACCGATCACCTGGAAAATCTGCGCTTCAACAGCGCGGTGGCCCAGCTTTATACCCTGGCCAATGTCATCGGCAGCTCTGAAGCGGCCAATCCCTCGGCGCGCCGCGAAGCCCTGGAAGCCCTGGTGCTGCTGTCGGCGCCGATGATGCCGCATCTGGCCGAAAGCTGCTGGCAGGCGCTGGGTCATACCCAGTTGGTCGCCGAAACCTCCTGGCCCAAGCATGATCCGGCCCTGACCGTGTCGAACAGCGTCACCTTGCCGATCCAGGTGAATGGCAAGCGCCGCGGCGAAATCACCATGGCCAAGGATGCCCAGCCCGCGACGGTGGAAGCCGCCGCGCTGGCGGACGAGGGCGTGATCCGCGCCCTGGAAGGCAAGACGCCCAAGAAAGTGATTGTGGTGCCGAACAGGATTGTGAACATAGTCGTATGAGAAAAGCGGCCATCATCGCGGCGTGTGTTCTGCTGGCGGGTTGCGGTTTTCGTCCCATGTATGGCCGCTCCAACCTGGCGCCGGAAATGGCCTCCATCTTTGTCGAGCCGATTGCCGACCGCGACGGCTACGAGCTGCGCAACACCCTGATCGACCTGCTGCATTCCGACGGCGAGACGTCGGGCAAGGCCTATCGCCTCAAGATCGTGCTGAACGAAAACAGCCAGGGCATCGCGCTGCAGAATGACGCCACCATCACCCGCTACAACACCACCCTGGATGCGCGCTATACGCTCAGCGACGCGCGCGGCAACACGCTGACCAGCGGCAACCAGACCGAATTGTCGGCCTATAACGTGGTCAATTCGCCTTACGCCAGCCTGGTGGCGCAGCAGGATTCCACCAAGCGCGCGGCCCAGGATATCGCCCAGCGCATCCAGCTCGATCTGGGCGTCTGGTTCCGGCAGCACAGAAAATGATCGTCAAGAGTCACGAGGCCGACCGCTATGTGGCAAGCCCGCCCAAGGGCCTGACCCTGGCGCTGGTCTATGGCCCCGATGCCGGCCTGGTGCAGGAACGGGCCGAGAAGCTGCTCAAAAGCGTGGTGCCCGACCTGACCGACGCCTTCAATGTCGCCGACCTCAGCGAAAGCACCCTGCTGGCCGATCCGGCGCGGCTGGCCGATGAAGCCGCCGCTATTTCCATGATGGGCGGGCGCCGGGTGGTGCGGGTGCGCGGCGCCGGCAACGATCTGGCGGACTTGCTGGAATCCTTTGCCGACGATCCCAGGGGCGATGCGCTGGTGGTGATCGAGGCGGGCGATCTGGCCAAGACCTCCGCCCTGCGCAAGATCTTCGATGCCCACAAGACCGCCGTGGCGGTGCAATGCTATCCGGATTCGGTTCGCGACCTGGGCGATGTGGTGCGCGATGCCTTGCGGGCCGAAGGCCTTTCGATTGCGCCCGATGCGCTGGAAGACGCCGTGTCGCGGCTGGGCTCGGACCGCGGCGTCACCCGCCGGGAAATCGAAAAGCTGCTGCTCTACATGCACGGC
>CANGRN010000020.1 GCA_947455695.1 Alphaproteobacteria bacterium | reverse complement strand
GGGTGCTGCAACACGATCTGGGTCCGTCCGAACTTCCCGCCGCGATGATGAACTCCGCCAACCTGGAGCGCGCCAAGATGACCGGCGCCATCGCCGTCCAGGCCGACTTCACCGACGCGGTGATGAAGGGCTGCCGCCTCACCCGCGCCAATCTGCGCCAGGCGCGCCTGACCGGCGCCAACCTGGAAAATGCCGATCTGTCTGGCTGCAACCTGACCGGCGCGGACATGGCGGGCTGCATCCTGATCGGCGCCAAGATGGATTTCGCCACCACCCACGGGGCCGACATGGCCGGCAGCCTGAAGGAAGCCAAGGCGGCCGATCCCGAAGCGGTGGCCAATATCGAAAATCTGCTGCTGAGCCATTCGCGCTGGGCCGAAACCGACGGCCGCGAAGGCAAGCCCGCCGACCTGACGGGCATGGACCTGCGCCATGTGAGCAAGCTGTCCCACCGCGTGCTGACCGCTCTGATCGCGCCCAAGGCGCTCATGTATGGCGTGGTGCTGGAAGGCGCGTCCTTGCAGGGTTCGAACCTGTCGGGCGCGGATCTGCGGTCTGCCAGGCTGGGCGGCGCCGATCTGCGCGGCGTCAATTTCTCGGGCGCGCAGCTCAATCATGCCGATCTGCGCGACACCAAGCTGGGTCCGCTGATGATCGGCGGCTCGCGGCTGCTGCCGGCGCGGCTGGACAATGCCCAGGCCCGCTATACGGATTTCCGCGGCTCGGACCTGCGCCGCGCCCGCCTGTCGGGCTGCGACATGTCCTATGCCAATCTGGTGGATGCGGACCTGCGCGACTGCGAAACCGACGGCGTGGATTTTTCGGGCGCGAAGCTTCCAGGGCGCTTCGCAGAAGCCTTGGCGGCTTCTGCTTAGCGCCGTCAGCTTCGCTTTTTCTTTACCCCCATCTGTCGCAACTCGGGTCGGCCCTGCCGACACCTTGTTGCGACATCTTCCCCCGCCATGCGCTTACGCGCGCGGGGGAAGAAAGCCAGTGCTTCGCATCGAATAGTCAGGCCGCAATCATCGTCGCGCTTTTGGCGCGGATGAATTGGGCCAGGCGGCCCAGCGACACCTTGGCCTCGTTCCTGGCGCCATCCAGCTGGAACAGATGGCCCATGCCATCATAGATCTCCACGCTCACCGCGACATTGGCGTCGGCGGCGCGGTCGCCCAGCTTGGAGGCGTCGTCGCGCAGGATTTCATTGGCCCCGGCATGCACCATGACGGGCGGAAAGCCGGTGAAGGGCGCATAAGCCGGCGAAGCATAGGCATCGCAGGGATTGGATTTGCGCAGGTAATGGCGCGCCGACAGGAACAGCAGGTCCCAGTCCAGCATCGTGTCGGACTTGCGGTTGCTGAGGATGGAATAGCCCGACAGGGAAAGATCGGCCCAGGGCGAGAGCCCCACAATGCCGCCCGGCATTTCCAGGCCCGCATTGCGGACGGCCAGCGCCACGGCAAAGGCCAGCCCGCCGCCTGCATCGTCGCCCGCCAGGATGATGGCGGACGCCGGCACGCCACGCGCCAGCAGGCCGCGATAGGCGTCGATGCCGTCACGCACCGCGGCGGGGAAGAAGGCTTCCGGCGCCAGCCGGTATTGGACGGAAAAGGCGCCGATACCGCTGGCTTCCACCAGCTTGCCCACCAGCGCGCGATGGCTTTGCGGCGATCCGGCGACAAAACCGCCGCCATGGAAATACAGGATGGTGCGGCCCGGCTCCTGGTGCACCGCGCCCACCCATTCGCCGGGAATGGCGCCCAGCTTGCCGGGGGAAAAATCCATCGCTTCGGGCGCAGGTCCGAACCTGGCGAACGAGGCCGCGTAGCGGGCGCGCACATCCTCGATACCGGACAAGGGTTTGGCTTGCGTTTGCGGCCAGAACGCCATGAAGAACCGAAGCACCTTTCAACGGCAACATTAACAAAAAAACGGGGGCCTCCATAGGGAAGCCCCCGTTCTGGTTAAGCCGCAAGCTGCTTAGGCAGCCTTCGAACCTTCAATGGTGGTCAAAGCCGGCGCATTGATGGTGATGCGGCGCGGCCGCTTCTCTTCCGGCACGATGCGCTCCAGGTCCACATGCAGCAGGCCGTTTTCAAGGCGCGCGGCCTTGACCTCGACATGCTCGGCAAGCTGGAAGCTGCGCTCGAAGGCGCGGCCGGCAATGCCCTGGTGCAGAAGTTCGCCGGCAGGCTTTTCAACCTCCTCGCGCTTGCCGCTGACGGTGAGGACGCGGTCCTTCACGTCCACCGACAGGTCCTTTTCGGCAAAGCCGGCGACCGCCAGGGTGACGCGATAGTTGTTCTCGTCGCTGCGCTCGATGTTGTAGGGCGGATAGCCCTGCTCGGACGCGGACTCCAGAAGACCGATCAGCCGGTCAAAGCCGACGGTGGAACGGAAAAAGGGCGAATAATCGATACGCATAAGACAACCTCCTACAAGCGTTGTGTCTGGTCCCACGGGGGGAACCGGCCCCATGACGGCGGCCGGCACTCCGGTATTTAGGTGGGCAAAAGGGGGCTTCAAGGCCCTTTCGGGGGGTTGAAAATCCGGCTTAAGTGCCCATGGAAGCGCCCGATTCAGCCAAAAATAATGATCCCCGCCGCCAGCCTGTTCGAGCCGTTGCCCATCCGGGCAGTAGGGGCGGAACTGCGCGCCGCCCGGTTCCCGGCCGCGCCCGATGTTCCGGCCCGGGGGGTCTGCGTCCTGCTGAACGGCCAGACCGAGTTCATCGAGAAATATTTCGAGGTCATCGACGAACTGCGCGGCCGGGGCTTTGCGGTGGCGACCATGGACTGGCGCGGCCAGGGCGGCTCCACCCGCATGACAGAGGATACCCGCAAGAGTTTCGTCGGCGACTTCCACGAATATGACCAGGACCTGGACACGCTGATGCACTGGATCGTCCAGCCCATGCTGGCAGAGGGCGAAAAGCCGGTGGCGCTGGCCCATTCCATGGGGGGGCACAATCTGTTGCGCGCCCTGTCGCGGAACCCCGGCCGTTTCGCAGCCGCCGTGCTGAGCGCGCCGATGATCGCCATTTCGTTTCGCGGCCAGCGCGAATTCCTGGTGCGGGCGGTAACGGCCTTTCAGGTTTGGCGCGGCCGGCGCGGCGACTGGGTATGGGGAATGGAAGCGCGCGATCCCCATCGCGTCAATTTTTCGTCCCAGCTGGTGACCTCCGATCCGCAGCGCTTCGAGCGCACCCAGATGCTGCTGCGCGAGCAGCCGGACCTGCGGCTGGCGGGCGCGACCTGGAGCTGGCTGGCGGCCGCGCTGCGTTCGATGGACTGGTTGCGCGAGCCGGGACGGCCCGAAGCCATCACCACGCCGCTGCTGGTGGTGGGCGCGGGAAAAGACCGGATCTGCCAGACGCCGCAGACCAGGGCCTTTGCGGCCCGTCTGCCGTTCGGGGACTATGTGGAAATCCCCGAGGGCGAACATGAACTGATGATGGAGCGCAATGCGATCCGCGCCCAGTTCTGGGCGGCGTTTGACGCCTTCATGAAAAAGAATCGCGCCCCGGTGTGAACCGGAGCGCGATGTCTTTCACTTGGCTGATCGTTACTGAGCCACCTGGCCAGCCGACTGGGCCGGAGCAGGCGACGCGGCAGGCTGGGCCGGAGCAGCCGGCGCCGGGGTGGCGGCAGACTGCTGGTCCTGGACCGTGGCCGGAGCATCCGAAGCCGTCGTCGCGGGCGCAGCGCCTACCGGCTGGGTATTGGCAGCCGCCACGTCATTGGGCGACGGGGCGGGCGCAACCGGTTCGGGGGTCGCCGCCGCCTGCTGCACCGGAGCCGTTTCCACCGGCGCCGACAAAGCGATGCTGGTGCTGCTGCGGGCATGCTTGGCCGAAGCCGACTTTACCGGCGCGATGGGCGCAGGCTTGGTGTCGGTCGAAGCGGCCGGCATCGGAGCAGACGTGTCAGCCGCCGGGGTCATGGCAGCCTCAGGCTGTGCCACAGGCGCGGGCGGCACGACCGGCGCCGGCATCGCGGCATTGGCGGTCACCATCGGCTTGTTGGACGCCCCCGACGTGTAGGCGAACAGGCCCACGCCGGCAGCGCCGATCATCAACGCCACAGCCAGCGCGCCCACGATCTTGGGCGTGTTGTTGGGTTCGCGATCTTCGGGATTGGTGGTGTGGAAATTGCCCAGACCGCCGCCATTGCCCTGCGGGCTGTTGTGCAGGGCGATCGGGTCATCGGAAGGCGAGTTAAAGTCGCGCAGAGACATGCTGTCCTCCAAAGGGAATTGATTGGCTTCGGATAGACAACGTGATTTTGGCGCGCAGGTTTCGCAGCCATGGAACAAAGGCAAATTGCGGCAACACTGTGCGAAAGCGCCTGAATTGCGCGCCAAATCATGGCGTGAAATTCGATGTTTCCACTGCTTTGTGGCAGCTTCGTGGAAACGCGTCAGCCCTTGCCGGACAACAGCGCCACAGCTTGGCTGTGCACGCGCTTGTCGCCGCAAGCCAGGGTGCGCGCCCCTTCGCGCCAGGGCTCGCCATCCCAGCCGGTGATGATGCCGCCGGCGCCCTCGACCAGCGGGATCATCGCCGCCACGTCCCAGCGATGCAGCGGCCCCTCGATCACCAAATCCACAAATCCCATCGCCAGCATGGCGAAGATGTAGCAGTCGCCGTGATAGCGGGTCAGGCGCGCATGGGCTTTCACCCGCGCGAAGGCCGCCTGTTCGTCCGGCGACATATAGGCGGACGGATCGGTGGTGCAGAGGATGGCGTCTTTCAGCGCTTCGCATGCGCGCACATGCAGGGGCGTGCGCTTTTCGCCTTCCAGCAGCACCGAACGGCCATTCACGCCCAGGAAGCGTTCGCCCAGCACCGGCTGGTCCAGGATGCCCAGGACCGGGATGCCGTCATGCTCCAGCGCGATCAGCGAGCCCCATTCATGCCGCCCGGTGATGAAGGCGCGTGTGCCGTCCACCGGGTCCAGCACCCAGCGCCACTTGTTGGCGGAAAGGCCGGCGGGCTTTTCGCCATACTCCTCGCCCAGGATGGCATCCTGCGGGCGGTCGCGTTCGATGATGGCGCGGATGGCGCGCTCGGCGCCGCGGTCGGCTTCGGTGACCGGATCGAAGGCATGGACACCGGCCTTGTGCGTCACATCGATCCGCTGGCGGAAAAAGGGACGGATCACCGCCCCGGAGGCATCGGCCAGCCGGTTGGCGAAGGCGATCATCTTCTCGTCGACGGTCACGGACATGACGACCTTATAGGTGCTTCGGGACGTTTCAGAAACAGGCTTGGGGGCACAGCGACACCGGCTGGCCGGCTTTGATTGTGCTTGGAACAGGGACAGCCATATAAATGCCCATGGATCTTGTCATAGCACGCACCCTGGCGCTTCTGGTGATCGCAATTCTGGTCGCCATCGTCGCGCGCCGCCTGTCGCTGCCCTACACGGTCGGACTGGTGGCGGCGGGCGCAGCACTGGCCTTCAGCCGATATGACACCGGCATCGCCCTGACCCATGACATCATCTTCGATGCGATCCTGCCGCCTTTGCTGTTCGAGGCCGCACTGAATATCCCTTGGCATGAATTGCGGCGCGATATGGTGCCGGTCCTGGTGTTGAGCATCCTAGGCGTGGTTGTGTCCGCGGGCATCGTGTCCGGCGGCATGGTGTGGTTGTTGGCATGGCCGCTGGCCTCTGCCCTCACCTTAGGCGTGCTGATCGCCGCGACTGATCCGGTCGCCGTGATCGCCATGTTCAAGGACACCGGCATCGGCGGCCGCCTAAGGCTGCTGGTGGAGAGCGAAAGCCTGTTCAATGACGGGGTCGCCGCGGTTCTGTTCGGGCTGGTTTTCAGCTGGGCCCAAGCGCGCTCCGGCAGCGCGCTGGATGCAGGCTGGGCCGTGGTGACGACATCCGGCGGTGGTATCGCCATCGGATTGATCGCAGGCGCTATCGGAATCGCCATAATGGGGCGCACGCGCGAGCACATCGTGGAAGCGGCCGTGACAGCCGTCGTGGCTTATGGCTCATTTCTGCTGGCGGAATATTTCCATGTGTCGGGCGTGCTCGCCACGGTGAGCGCCGGCTTGCTGGTGGGAAGCCTGGGTTTGCGCGGCAGCGGCAAAATCCCGGGCTTGTCGGCCCAGGGCCGTGTCTTCGTACTGGAGCTTTGGGATTTCGCCGCCTTCCTGGCGAACTCGCTGGTGTTTCTGTTGATCGGCGCCACCGTCGCGCGCATTCCCTTCGCCCAGCTGGGCTACGCCGCGCTGGGAATCGCCATCGCTCTGGTCTAGGTGGGACGGGCCTTGACGGTCTATCCGATCAGCCTGGCTTTCCGCGGTTCGCGATGGGCCATGAGCGCCGCCGAACAACATGTCTTGTGGTGGGGCGGCCTGCGCGGCGCGCTGGCACTGGCCCTCACCCTGTCATTGCCTTCCAGCGTGCCGTTGCGCGACGATATCGTTATCGTGACCTTCGGCGTGGTCGCCTTTTCGGTGCTGGCACAGGGCCTGACCATGCCGCTGCTGTTGCGCAGGCTGGGCCTCCTGGCCCGTTAAGCGTCCATCGACTGCTTCGCCCGCTTGCGCAGGTGAGGCAGCAGCGCGCGCTTGCGCAGGCGGATGTTCTGGGGGGTCACTTCGACCAGCTCGTCATCCTCGATATACGCCATCGCCTGTTCCAGGGTCATCGGGACAATCGGGGTCAGCTTGACCGCCTCGTCCTTGGACGTGGTGCGGATGTTGGTCAGCTGCTTGGACTTGAGCGGATTGACGTCCAGGTCATTGTCCTTGGCGTTCTGGCCGATGATCATGCCTTCATAGACCTTGGCGCCGGTGGTGATGAACAGCTTGCCGCGTTCTTCGATGTACCAGAGGCCGTAGGTCACCGCTTCGCCCTGCTCGGTGGAGATCAGCACGCCATTGGTGCGGCCGCCGACGCTGCCCTTGTGCGGGGCATAATCCAGGAACATGCGGTTCATCACGCCGGTGCCGCGCGTGTCGGTGAGGAATTCGCCGTGATAGCCGATCAGGCCCCGCGCGGGGGCGTGGAACACGATGCGGGTCTTGCCGGCGCCGGTGGGGCGCATGTCCACCATCTCGCCTTTGCGCATCGAGACCTTTTCGATGACGATGCCGGTATAGGCATCGTCGACATCGACCGTGACTTCCTCGATCGGCTCCATCTTCTCGCCGTCGATGGTCTTGAACAGCACGCGCGGACGCGAGATCGAAAGCTCGAAGCCCTCGCGGCGCATGGATTCGATCAAAACGCCCAGCTGCAGTTCGCCGCGGCCGGCCACCTCGAAATCGCCGTCGCCGGTCTCGGTCACCTTGAGCGCGACATTGCCTTCGGCTTCGCGCAGCAGGCGTTCGCGGATGACGCGGGACTGCACCTTGTCGCCTTCGCGGCCGGCATAGGGGCTGTCATTGACCGAGATGGTCATGGCCAGGGTCGGCGGATCGATCGGGTGCGAGGGGATCGGCTCGTTGACGGTCAGGTCGCACAGCGTGTCGGCGACGGTGGCGTTTTCCAGTCCGGCAATGGCGACGATGTCGCCGGCCTCGGCGCGCTCGACCGGCACGCGGGCCAGGCCCCGGAAGGCCAGCAGCTTGGTGACGCGGGTCTTCTCGATGGTTTCGCCGTCGCGGTTCAGGGCCTTGATGTTGCGGTTGGTGGTGATGACACCCGATTCAATGCGGCCCGTCAGGATACGGCCCAGGAAGTTGTCGGCTTCCAGCGTGGTGACCAGCATCTTGAAGGGATGTTCTTCGCCGGCCAGCGCCTGGGGCTTGGGCGGGGGCACATCGTCCACGATGAGCTGGAACAGGGGATCGAGATTCTTGCGCTCGTCCTCCAGCTCCTTGACGGCCCAGCCATTGCGGCCCGAAGCGTAAAGATAGTGAAAATTCAGCTGGTCGTCGTTGGCTTCCAGGGCCAGGAACAGGTCGAAGATGGATTCCAGGGTTTCCTTGGGCTGGGCGTCCTGGCGGTCGATCTTGTTGATGACCACGATGGGCTTGAGGCCCAGCTTCAGCGCCTTGGACAGCACGAACTTGGTCTGGGGCATGACGCTTTCGGCCGCGTCCACCAGAAGCACCACGCCATCCACCATGGACAGGATGCGTTCGACTTCGCCGCCGAAGTCGGCATGGCCGGGTGTATCGACCGTGTTGATGCGGGTGCCGTGCCATTCCACGCTGGTACACTTGGCCAGAATGGTGATGCCGCGCTCACGCTCCTGGTCGTTGGAGTCCATGGCGCGCTCGTCCATGTGCTGGTTCTCGCGGACCGAACCGGACTGTTTCAACAGCTGATCGACCAGCGTGGTTTTGCCGTGGTCGACGTGCGCGATGATGGCGATATTGCGGATTTCCATGGGACCAGAATCAATAAGAGGGAGCCGGATTTGCCGGGTGTATAGACGCTGGCAGTGCTGCGGAGCAACATCACGGCGGGCGATCCCTGCCCTGGCCGCGTCACGGTTAACCGCTTTTCCCAGCTTTTCCGGGCCTTTGCGGGGTTCCCGCGGGGATTTTTCGCCACACTATTGAGAGGGTTTTGCCCTATATACCGGGCCATAAAGGGCAAAATCCCAAGGCTTCGCTGCCCAGGCGGCGGACCTCAAGGACCTTCCAGCATCGGGGAACGGCCAGTCAATTCGCCGGCAAGGTGCGGCGGGTTGTGAAGTGTATACCGTAACCAAGGGGGCTTCCCCCGGCTGTCGTGTCAGGAATTCGTCAATGAACGTCCAGATCAATCCCCTCAACACCCCGCCGTTGCGGGATGACGACCGGGATGACAATGCCCCCGCCGGACGCGGCCGCGTTGCCGTAATCGGCGGCGTCGCGCTGGCGCTGGCGCTGGGCGGATTCTGGTACTTCACCCATTCGAGCGCGCCCCCGCCCCGCCGCATGATGGCGGCGCCGGTGCATGTCGAGCCCGTCCAGGTCGGCAACATGTCGGTGATCGAGCGCACCATCGGCACCGTGCTGGCCAATTCCACCGTTTCGGTGAATGCCCGCATCCAGGGCCAGATGGTCAAGGCTTTCTTCAAGGAAGGCCAGATGGTGAAAGCCGGCGACCCGCTGTTCCAGATCGACCCCCGCCCCTATCAGGCGACCTATGACAATGCGCTGGCCTCGCTGGCCTCCGCCAAGGCCAAGGCCGACCGTTATGCACGGCTGAAGGCGCAGAACGCCATTGCCGGCCAGGCGTTCGACGACGCTGAAGCCGCTTACCTGGAAGCCAAGGCGGCGGTGGAATCCGCCCGCCTCAATGTGGAATTCACCACCATTCGCGCGCCGGTGAACGGCAAGACCGGCCCCATGCTGGTCCAGCCGGGCAACATGGTCGCCGCCTCGACCGCCAGCACCAACGCCGTGCCGCTGGTGACCCTGAACGAAATCCAGCCGGTGAAGATCTCGATCGCCCTGCCGCAGTCGGACTTGCCGCGCATCCAGGAAATGCAGCGCACCAAGGGCCTGACCGTGAACGTCGCCTTGCATGACGCGGGCGGCGGCAAAGACATCACGATACCGGTCAACTTCATTTCCAATGCGGTGACCGGCAATACCGGCACCATTGAACTGCGCGCCTCCTATCCCAATGAGGACCTGTCGCTGGTGCCGGGTCAGCTGGTGGACGTGGTGGTGGCGCTGGCGGAAATCCCCCATGCCACCCAGGTGCCGCGCGAAGCGGTCAACACCGGTCCTGAAGGCCAGTTCGTCTATGTCGTCAAGGACGGCACCGCCCAGCAGGTGCCCGTGAAGGTGCTGTTCGATGACGGTGTCATGGAAGCGGTATCGGGCAACCTCAAGAAGGGTGACCAGGTGATCGTCGAAGGCCAGTTGCGCGTCATTCCCGGCGCCAAGGTCTCCGTCACCGGCGCCAAGAAGAAAATGCCCGGCGCCGGAAAGGGCGCGATGACCAGCGGACGGCGCAGAGTGCCGCACGCCCAGGACCATGAAGGCTGAAAAGGCCTAGCCCATGAACCTGTCAAAACCCTTTATCGAACGCCCCGTGATGACCACCCTGGTCATGGCGGCGCTGGTGATCTTCGGCGGCTTTGGTTACGCCAGCCTGCCGGTTTCCGATCTTCCCAACATCGATTTCCCCACTATCTCGGTATACGCCAGCCTGCCGGGCGCCGATCCCGACACCATGGCCTCGTCCGTCGCCTCGCCCCTGGAGAACCAGTTCTCGGCGATCCAGGGCATCGACCAGATGACGTCGACCAGCACCCAGGGCTCGACGCAGATCCAGCTCCAGTTCAGCCTGGACCGCAGCCTGGACGGCGCGGCGCAGGACGTGCAGTCGGCCATTTCGGCAGCCACCCGCAACCTGCCCAAGGCGCTGCCGCAGCCACCCACCTTCCGCAAGCAGAACCCGGCCGACATTCCGATCATGTTCCTGGCCATGCGTTCCAAGACGCTGAAGTCTTCGGAAGTGGACGAATATGCCGAGACCCTGCTCGCCCGGCAGCTTTCCACCATCGAGGGCGTGGCCCAGGTCGGTGTGTTCGGCACCGCCAAATATGCGGTCCGCATCCAGGCCGAT
>CANGRN010000019.1 GCA_947455695.1 Alphaproteobacteria bacterium | reverse complement strand
TCCGCAGATGCTGATCGGGCGCGGCTATGACCACAATTATGTGCTGCGCAAGTCAACGCCCGGCGCACTGGAACTGGCGGCGCGGATCACCGATCCGGTCAGCGGCCGCACCCTGGAACTGCTCACCACCGAGCCGGGGGTGCAGGTCTATTCGTCGAACAATCTGAATGGCGGCGTGGTCAGCGCGGCGGGCACCACCATCCGCGCGACGGACGGCCTGGCGCTGGAAACCCAGCATTTTCCCGACAGCCCCAACAAGCCGCAGTTTCCGTCCACCCTGCTGAAGCCGGGCGAGACGTTCCATTCGGAAACGGTGATGCACTTTACCGTGAAGTGATCTAGGCGAGCGTCTTCCTGGCCCATTCAAAGCAGCGGATGTTGTTGGCTTCTTCCGCCTTGAACTGATCGTCCTGTGACAGCGTGCTGATCACCGGCAGCGGCTTCTTGCTGGCATTGGCGTTCACCATGCGGATGGTATCGGCGAGATACTTGCCGCTGCGGTCCGGCCAGGTGACCCAGTATTTGTCGGTCAGCACCGGCACCTTGAGCGGATCGCGGGTGATCAGCTCGTGCATGGGCAGCAGTTTGGGATTGGCTTTCTTCAGCACCGCCCACATGGCGGGAATGTCCATAAAACCGTCCTCGAACAGCACTTCCGACAACAGGAAGCCGTCGGAATAATTCTGCACCGCCATGTTCTTCATGTGGCAGGACTTCACATAGGGCGCCAGCTTGTTGATGACCTCCACCGGGTCGTCGCACATGGAGATGTTGTTTCCGAAGTCCACCAGCGCACCGAAATTGGGGCTGGAATATTTCTTCAGCACCTCGACCTCTTCATCGACCACCCGGTCCTTGTGGTTTTCCATCGCCAGCGGGATGCCGATCTTGTCGGCAATCGGCACGCAGACATCCAGCACCGCCAGCGCGTTGGCCTTCCAATCCTTGTATTGCTGCAGGGTGGAGAAATTCTCGTAGCGGCGGCCGACAAAGCAGACCGTGCGCACCACCGGCGCGCCCAGTTCCTTGTACATGCGCAGTCCCTTTTCGAAGGCCGCGGTGTCGTCGCCCGGCTTGTCGATCAGGCGGATATCGCCTTCGAAGAACATCTTGTGATGGTCCAGGCGCCCCCGCAGCTTCTTGATGTCGGTGTCCAGCGGGATGGCCATCTGGACGCCGCCGGCGCCCAGCGAACGGACGTAATCCACCGTGGCGATGGGATCGGCGGGGCCGCGCAGGTTCGGATTGTCGCCGCGTTGCTTGCGGAAGTAATGGCCCAGCGCCGTCTGGGCCACGCCTAGCGGCGATTGCGGCCTCATCGTTTCATTTTTGGCAACCGCGAAAGCCGGCATCGCGGAAGCGGCCGCCAGCGCGGCGCCTCCCAGCATCACGTCACGCCGCGTCGTCATGGACTTCTCCCGTTATTGTTACGCGGCGGTCCAGCCGCCATCGATCAGGATGTCGGTGCCGGTGACAAAGCCCGCCAGGTCGCTGCACAGATAGCAGGCCAGCGCGCCGATCTCCTCCACCTTGCCCCAGCGGCCGACCGGCAGCTTGGTCAGGAACATCTTGTTGGCTTCCGGATCGTTGATCACCGGCAGGTTCATCTCGGTGTGGAAGGGACCGGGCGAAATCGCATTCACGGTGATGCCCTCGCCCGCCAGTTCCAGCGCCAGCGACTTGGTGAAGCCCAGCAGGCCCGCCTTGCCCGACGAATAGGCGGTGCGGCCCGGCAGCGAGATATGCGCCATGATCGAGGACAGGTTCAGGATGCGGCCATAACCGGTGCCCTTCATGCCGGGCACAAACGCGTTGCAGGCCAGGAACGTCGTGACCAGGCTGGAATCCACCACACTGGTCCATTCCTTCAGGGTGAACTCGGTCACGCTCTTGCGGATGTTGATGCCGGCGCTGTTGATCAGGATCTGCGGATTCTTGAACTTGGCGTTCACTTCGCCTGCCAGCCGCTTGACGTCGCTTTCGCTGGTCATGTCGGCATTGAAGCCCGCGACGTCGGCCCCCTTGGCCTTCAGCTCGCCGGACACCTTGTCCAGCTTGGCCTGGTTGCGGCCGACCAGCGCGATCTTCGCGCCGGCGCCCGACAGGGTATGCGCCATGGCTTCGCCCAGGCCGCCCGAGCCGCCCACGATCACCGCTGTCCTGCCCGTCAGATCAATCTTCATGGTTCATGCCTTCTTTGAAAGTGAAATCAGCGCTTGGCGTCGGGCTCGAGGAAGAACCAGCAGGTGCCGGACACGATCGCCGCGGCCGCCATGGTGTACATCACCATCGCCCAGTTGTTGCCCGTGTCCTGCAGGATTTCGCCAAACACCACCGGCGCCACGAAGCCGGCAAAGTTGCCCAACATGTTCATGGTCGAGGACACGGTGGCGGTATACTGCTTGCCGATCTCCACGCAGGTGTTCCAGGAAATCGGCATGGTCAGGTCGCTGGCGAAGCTGGCCAGGCCCATCAGCGCCATCGCCAGCACGATGTCATCGACGCCGGGCAGGATGAAGATGATCGCGGCAGTGGAGAAGAAGCCGCCGATCGCCACCCATTTGCGCGGAATCGACAGCGGCAGGAAGCCCGACACGATGGAGCCGACGCCGCCGCAGGCCAGCGGGATCATGGCGTAGATCGCCGCCTGCGCCGGCGGCAGGCCCTTGGCCTTTTGCAGCCAGGTCGGCAGCCAGGTGACGTAGAAATACCAGGTGTAGGAAAAGCCGAAATATTGCAGCCCCAGGAAGAAGATGTCCCGCTGCATCAGCAGTTTGTACCAGGGCATGCCGTGGTCATGCAGCACCAGGGCGCGCGAGCTTTCCAGCAGCGCCAGTTCTTCGGCATTCACGCCCTTGTGCTGTGCCGGATCGTTGCGGAACCAGGGCAGGAAGGCGGCGACCCACACCCCGCCCAGCAGGGCCAGCGCGACAAAGCCCCAGCGCCAGCCGAAATGATAGATCACGAACGCCGCGACCGGCGGCGCCAGCGCCCCGCCCCAGCGGCCGAATGCCCACATCACGGCCTGCGCCTTGACGCGCTCGGACAAGGGCAGCCAGGCCGACAGCATGCGCGTCAGGTTGGGAAAGCAGCCGGCCTCGCCCGCGCCGAACAGGAAGCGCATGATCCACAGCGAGGTCAGATTCCACACCGCGCCGGTCATGGCGGTGAACAGCGACCAGATCAGCACCAGTTGGCTCAGCACCCAGCGCACGCCCAGCTTGTCGCCCAAAAGACCCATGGGAATTTCGAACAGCGCATAGGACAGGCCGAAGGCACCCAGCACCAGGCCGGTCTGGCGCTTGTCCAGGTGTAGGTCCGCCGAGATCGGCACGATCGCCTGGCTGATCGCCACGCGCTGGATGTACATGATCATGGCCAGGGAGAGCGCGAAGGCCACAACCCAATAACGTGTCCGCGTCGGTTGCATGCGCCGTCCCGCCCCTTGTTTTCCTGACCCGTTATTGGGGCATGGGAAGCCGTGATTGCGTGCCCTTAAGGCTTCACATGGCCTCTCGTTTTCTATACTAAATTCGGGCAGCGGGAAGTCAATGGATCGGGCCCTTTCAGCACCGCGCCGGGGCCGGATTTACCGATAAAAAACAAGGACTTTCCGGCCACGCCCCTGCCCCGGCACCCTTCAGCGGAGTATCGCATTTGAGCATCCCCAAGACCTTCAATTTCGGCGGCGCCGTGGCGCTGGTGACCGGATCTGGCCGGGGCCTGGGACGCATGATCGCCGAGACCCTGCTGGCGGGCGGCGCCCATGTTGCGCTGCATGACATCAGCGAGGACGCGCCCGCAGCGTTCGGCGAAGCCGAAAGCCTGACCGCCCTGGCGAAAGAATTGTCGGCGCGCGGTCCGGGCAAGGTCGTGTCGGTGCTGGGCGACATCTCGAAAGAAGCCGATGTCGCCGCGCTGGTGAAAAAGGTCGAAGACAGCCTTGGTCCCATCTCCATCCTGGTCAATTGCGCCGGCGGTGACATCGCCGCCAAGGGCGGCAAGCCCAATCCCAATGACGCGCTGAACATCTCCCTGGAAGACATGCAGGCGGTGATGAACCGCAACTTTGTCGGCACCATGCTGATGTGCCGCGCCGTGGTGCCCGGCATGGCCAAACGCCAGAAGGGCGCCGTGATCAATTTCGGTTCGCTCAACGGCCATATCGGCGTGGTGTCGGAAGTGGTCTATGGCTGCGCCAAGGCCGCCATCCTGCATTACACGCGCTGCCTGGCGCTGGAGATGAAGCCCAATGGCGTGCGCGTGAACGCCATCAGCCCGGGCCCCACCACCACCGCGCGCTTCCTGGCCACCCGCGCCACCGATCCGTCCAAGATGGACGGCGTGTCGCTGGAACGCTACGCCAAGCCGCAGGAGATCGCCGACGCGGTCGCGTTCCTGGCATCCGACCAGGCCGGCTTCGTCAATGGACAGGTGCTGCGCGTTGACGGCGGCATGACGCTTTTCGCTTAAATTTTTCTGGAGCAAGGTTTTCAAAGATGGCTGACGACAAGAAGTATGACGGCAAGACTCCCCAGACCCTGAGGAGCCGCGCCTGGTTCGACAATCCCTCCAACCCCGACATGACGGCGCTGTATCTGGAGCGCTACCTGAATTACGGGCTGACGCGCGAGGAATTGCAGTCGGGCAAGCCGATCATCGGCATCGCCCAGACCGGCAGCGACCTGTCGCCCTGCAACCGCCATCACCTGGAACTGGCCAAGCGCGTGCGCGAAGGCATCCGCGAGGCTGGCGGCATCGCCATGGAATTCCCGGTGCATCCCATCCAGGAAACCGGCAAGCGCCCCACCGCCGGCCTGGACCGCAACCTGGCCTATCTGGGCCTGGTGGACCTGCTGTACGGCTATCCGCTGGACGGCGTGGTGCTGACCATCGGCTGCGACAAGACCACGCCGGCCTGCCTGATGGCGGCGGCGACGGTCGACATTCCCGCCATCGCCCTGTCGGTCGGCCCGATGCTGAACGGCTGGCATGAAGGCGAGCGCACCGGTTCGGGCACCATCGTGTGGAAGGCGCGCGAGATGATGGCGCGCGGCGAACTGGATTATAAGGGCTTCATGGAACTGGTGTCGTCCTCGGCGCCGTCCACCGGCTATTGCAACACCATGGGCACCGCCAGCACCATGAACAGCCTGGCCGAAGCGCTTGGCATGCAGCTGCCCGGTTCGGCCGCGATCCCCGCACCGTACCGCGAACGCCAGCAGATTTCCTACGAGACCGGCAAGCGCATCGTGGAGATGGTGCATGAAGACCTGCGCCCGTCCCGGATCCTGACCAAGGAAGCCTTCCACAACGCCATCGTGGTCAATTCTGCCATCGGCGGTTCGACCAACGCGCCGATCCACCTGACGGCCATCGCCCGCCACATGGGCGTGGACGTGCCGCTGCAGGATTGGCAGACCGTCGGCCACAAGGTGCCGCTGCTGGTGAACTTGCAGCCGGCCGGCGAGTATCTGGGCGAGGATTTCCACCATGCCGGCGGCGTGCCCGCGGTGGTGAACATCCTGATGGAAAAGGGCCTGATCAACGAAAAGGCCCTGACCGTCAACGGCAAGACCATGGGCGAGAATTGCAAGGGCAAGAAGGTTCACCTGGCCGAAGTGATCTGGCCCTTCGACAAGCCGATGAAGAAGGAAGCCGGCTTCATCGTGCTGTCGGGCAACCTGTTCGACAGCGCCATCATGAAGACCAGCGTCATCAGCGACGAGTTCCGCCAGCGCTATCTCTCCAACCCCAAGGACCCGGAAGCCTTCGAAGGCCGCGCGATCGTGTTCGACGGACCGGAAGATTATCACAAGCGCCTGGACGACCCGTCCCTAAACATCGACGAAAACTGCATGCTCTTCATGCGCGGGGCCGGCCCCATCGGCTATCCCGGCGCCGCCGAGGTCGTGAACATGCATGCCCCCACCGCGCTCCTGAAGCGGGGCATCACGGCCCTGCCCTGCATCGGTGACGGCCGCCAGTCGGGCACCTCGGGTTCGCCCTCCATCCTCAACGCCTCGCCGGAAGCGGCGGCGGGCGGCGGACTGGCATTGATCCAGACCGGCGACCGGGTGCGCATCGACCTGAACAAGGGCACGGCCAATATCCTGATCAGCGACGAAGAACTCGCCAAGCGCCGTGCGGACCTGGACGCCCGCGGCGGCTTTGCCTATCCCGCCTCCCAGACGCCGTGGCAGGAAATCCAGCGCGCCTTCCAGGGCCAGATGGGCACCGGCATGGTTCTGGAAAATGCGGTCAAGTATCAGAAGATCGACCAGACCAAGGGCATTCCGCGCGACAATCATTAGTCTCGCGACAAACAAAAAAGGCGCCGGAGAAATCCGGCGCCTTTTTCTTTGACTGTATGGAGATCAGATCTTGGTGCGGTACACGGTTTGCTTCTGGCTGCCGAGCTTGTCGATGCCCAGCTCCATCACATCGCCTTCCTTCAGGAACACCGGCGGCTTCATGCCCAGGCCCACGCCCGGCGGCGTGCCGGTGGAGATCACGTCGCCCGGCTGCAGGCTCATGAACTGGCTGACATAGCTGATCAGGGTCGGCACATCGAAGATCAAGGTCGACGTGTTGCCGGTCTGCATCCGCTTGCCGTTCAGGTCCAGCCACAGGCCCAGATTGTTGAGATCGCCCACTTCATCGAGCGTGACCAGATAGGGGCCGAACGGACCGAAGGTGTCGCAGCCCTTGCCCTTGTCCCAGGTGCCCAGGCGTTCCAGCTGGAACTCGCGCTCGGACAGGTCGTTCACCACGACAGCGCCGGCGACATAATCCAGCGCCTTTTCCTTGGTCACGTAACGGGCTTCCTTGCCGATCACGATGCCCAGTTCCACTTCCCAGTCGCCCTTCTTGGCGGTGGGCGGCAGATAGACGTCATCGTTGGGGCCGATGATGGCGCTGGTCGCCTTCATGAAGATGATCGGCTCGGCCGGCTCGGCCATGTTGGATTCCTTGGCATGGTCCGCATAGTTCAGACCGATGCAGAGGAACTTTCCGACCTTGGCGACCGGCTCGGCGATGCGCACACCGGCGGCCACGACCGGCAGGCTGTCGATCTTGGCGGCGCGGATGGCCGACAGGTCGGACAGCACCTTGCCGTCGATATCCTTGACGATGCCGGACAGGTCGCGGATCTGGCCGCTATCGTCCATCAGGCCCGGCTTCTCCTGGCCCTTGGGCCCATAGCGCAGCAATTTCATCGTGCTTTTCCCTAATCTGAATACAAAAAATCCCGCCGCGTTTTAGCGCGGCGGGATTGTTTATGACAGGGCTTTTTCCCGGCCCTATTTGGGCGGGAAAGCGCCCGCCAAGTACTTGGCAATGGTATCGAATTCGGCGTCGGTGGCGTTGGCCCCGTTATTGGCCATCTGGTCCACCAGGGCCTTCCAGCCCGCGGCATCCAGGCTCTGCTGGGCGGCGATTTCGGGGGAATGGCACTGGGCGCAGACCCGCACCATCACATCGCGGCCGGGCCCATCGGGCAGCAGCTTGAAATCGTCGGCCAGGGCGGGGACCGCCATGGTCATGAGGCTCAGCGCGGATACCAGAACAAGTTTCACGTTCAACTCCTGTTACTTGGGCAAAGCGAAAGCGACCACTTCATCGCCTTCCAGTTTGGCGCCAATAAGGCCGCCGCCGGTTGCGGTGATGGCCACGAACTGACGTCCATCCGAACCCTGGTAGCTAATAGGTGTGGATTCGGCGGATGCATTCAACTCCACGGTCCAAAGATTCTTGCCCGTGGCGGTCTCGAAGGCGCGGAACCGGCGGTCATCGGTGGCGCCGACAAACGTCACGCCGGTGGCGGTGACAGTAGTTCCACCCAGGCCCGGGCGGCCGGTGTCCTGGTGGCCGGCGGGGAACTGTTCGGTGATGCCCAGCGTCTTGCGATAGACGATATCGCCCGTATTCACATCCACCGCCACCAGCTCGCCCCAGGGCGTCTGGTTGCAGGGCAGATGCTTGTCATTGTCCCAGAAGCGGCGAATGGCCGGGCGCGCATTGTTGACGTATTCGCCGTCGGCGGTCTTCACCACCTTCATGGGCTGGAACAGGTTGTTGACGTTGACGATGAACAGATGGCGCACCGGATCGAAGCTGCCGCCATAATAGTTGACGCCGCCCTGGGTTCCCGGAGGCGCCACCGTCCAGTGCTCATAGCCCGGCGGCGTATAGGTCGAAGCCAGCTTGAACTGGTTGTCGGCGACATATTTTTCGCAGAAGGCCTGATGCTCGGGCACGCCCTTGTAGAGGGTTTCGTGCGTGACCGTGCCCACGCTCAGCTGCTCGGGCTTGACCGGAAACGGCTGGGTCGGCGAGGTCTTTTCGCCCGGCACTTCGCTCTGGGGCACGGCGCGCTCCTCGGCGCCGAAGATCGGCTTGCCGTTGGTGCGGTCCAGGATGAACATCAACGCATTCTTGTTGACCGTGATGACGGCGGGAATGGTCTTGCCGTCCTTTTTCACATCCACCAGCATCGGCGCGGACTGGGTGTCCATGTCCCAGATGTCGTGATGGGTAACCTGGAAGTGCCAGATATACTTTCCGGTATTGGCGTCCACCGCCACGATCGAAGAACTGAACAGGTTGTTGCCCGGGCGGTCGGTGCCGACCATGTCGTTGTTGGGCGCGCCCAGCGGCATGTAGAGAATGCCGCGCTTGGCATCGACCGTCATATAGCCCCAGACATTGACGCCGGAGCGGTTCTTGGCGGCTTCCGGCGTCCAGGTGTCGTAGCCGAACTCGCCCGGACGCGGCACGGTGTGGAAGGTCCAGACCAGCTTGCCGGTGCGCAGATCCCAGGCGCGGGTGTCGCCGGCAGGGCCGGCGCCGTGATTGGAGCCGCCCGGGCCTTCGCCGGGACCGGCGCCGGTGATCACCAGATTCTTGTAGACGACCGGTGGTGACGGCAGGATGTAGCCATCCTTCATGCCGGTCTGCATGACTTCCGGCGTCTTGAGATTGACGATGCCGTTCTCGCCGAACGCGGTGTTGGGCTTGCCGTCCGACGCGCGCAGCGAATAAAGCCGCCCCTTCACACTGCCGAAGATGATCGAGGCGGGCATGCCATCGGCGCCCGGCCAATAGGCGGCGCCGCGCGCCTGCGACGACGGAATGTCGCTGTCGGGAAGATCGTATTTCCAGATCACCTCGCCCGTGGTGGCGTTCAGCGCGATCGCCTGGCTGTAGGGCGAAACGATGTACATGACATTGCCGACCACCAGGGGAATGTCCTGGGACATGCGCAGGCGCGCATCGGCCGGAAGGTTCGCGGGCTTGAGATGGAACGTCCAGGCTTTTTGCAGCTTGTCGACATTGGCCGGGGTGATCTGCTTGAGCGTGACATAGCGGTTGGCGCCCAGGTCCTTGCCCGAGGCGGGCCAGTCACCGTCCGCGGCAAGCGACGCCGTCGCGGCCAACGCCAGCGCCGCCGTCCCAAGCACCAATTTCCCCGAAGTCTTCATCACGCACTCCTCGCGCCGATATTGCGGCTTGCAGTCTGTATGGAAGATGAACGGCCACCGCGAGCCGCGGTAGCCACAATCATGCCTTGATTACTGCTCCGGACGCATCGCGCGCGGCGGCGGCGGCACGTAATCGGTCAGTTCGGTGGTCGGCTTCTTGCCGGCCCAGGCGATGCCGCGCAGCAGCACCTTCTGGATGGCGGGGTCCTGCAGGCTGTCGATCATATGACCCTGCATCCAGACAAAGGCGCGGGCGGGCGATCCGCCCGGCAAGGTATGCTCATAGGTCCACATCTGGGGGATGGTCTGGCCGACGCCGCCGCCGCGGCGCGCGCTGGGCGTGTCGGGCATGGTCACGGTCATGATGGGATGCACTTCCGGTGCAAAGTTCAGCTTGTAGAAAGCTTCGTCGTAAATCTGGGCCGGCATGCCAGCGGCGATCGGATTGTCCTTGTCGACGACATTGTAATCGAGCGTGGCGGTCCAGGTGTAGTTGACCTCGCCATGCTTCTTGCCGGCGCCCACCAAAGTCGCCATGTCGGCCGGATCGGGACCGCACAGCGAATCGTGGAAGGTCACCAGCCCGCCGCCGCGCTTCACGTAAGCCTGTAGGCGCGCGCGCTGTTCGGGGGTCATGTAGCCGGCATCGCCGCGATAGATGATCACCACATCGGTCTTTTCCAGCTGTTCCTGGCTGGGGAAGGAGAAGCTGCCATCCACCACCGCGCCATGGGCGGTCAGCATCTTGCTCCAGGTGTCCATGAAATAGGGATAGTCATGCGCGCCCGGGCCGTGGCTCTTGAGGCCGCCCAGGATGAAGATGCGCATGCCATTGGCATTCTGGCCCTGGGCGCGCGGCGCGATGTAGCTGCTGTAGCGGGCATAGTCCTTTGCCGTCTGTGCGGTCGCGCCGGCGACGCAGGCCAGCGCCACGGCGCCGGACAGCAAAATGGTCTTGATGGTCATGTGAACCTTCCTGTTGGTGATCCGTCCCAGCTGGAGGTCTTGTAACCGCCCCGCCCTGCAGACGCAGTATATTAGGTGTTCAGCTGCATTGATGCCAAGCGGCAGGTGCGCGCAGC
>CANGRN010000018.1 GCA_947455695.1 Alphaproteobacteria bacterium | reverse complement strand
GGTGCTGCACCGCTTCGCCGATTCCCTGGAACCGCATCTGAAACCCGGCCAGCCGCTGGTGATCTGCGCCAAGGGCATCGAGAAAGGCAGTGGCAAGCTGGTGACCGAAGTCACCGCCGAGGTGCTGCCGGGTGCCGATCTTGCGATCCTGTCGGGCCCGTCCTTCGCACGCGATGTCGCCAAAGGCCTTCCCACCGCCGTGACCATCGCTGCCAGGGGCGATCTGGCGGCCAGATTGCAGACCGCATTGGGCAGCGCGAGTTTTCGTCCCTATGCCAGCGACGACCTGACCGGTGTGGCGCTGGGGGGCGCGGCCAAGAATGTCTATGCCATCGCCTGCGGCGTGGTCGAAGGCATGGGGCTGGGCGAGAATGCCCGCGCTGCGCTGCTGGCGCGCAGCTTTGCCGAACTGGCGCGGCTGGGCGAGGCGCTGGGCGCAAAACGCGAAACTTTGATGGGCCTGTCCGGCCTTGGCGACCTGGTGCTGACCGCCACCAGCAAGTCGTCGCGCAATTTTTCCTTCGGCGTGGCGCTGGGCGCGGGCGAAAAGCCTGGTGTGGCGCTGGCCGAAGGCGTGGATACCGCGCCGGCGCTGGTGGCGCGCGCCAGGTCCGTGAATGTCGAAATGCCCATCGCCGAAGCCATGGCCGATCTTCTCAGCGGCGCGCTGCCGCTGGGCGAAGCGGTGCTGCGACTGATGAGCCGGCCCCTCAAGGCAGAGAAATAAGAGGCGGAAGTGATGGCCTATTGGTTGTTCAAGAGCGAACCCGACGCCTGGTCGTGGGACATGCAGAAGAAGAAGGGCGCCAAGGGCGAACCCTGGAGCGGGGTGCGTAACCACACCGCCAAGCTGAACATGAAGGCAATGAAGAAGGGCGATCTGGGCTTCTTCTATCATTCCAACGAACAGAAGGCCGTGGTCGGCATCGTGGAAGTGATCGAGGAATTCCAGCCCGATCCCACGGACGAGAAAGGCCAGTTCGGCCTGGTGGTGGTTAAGGCGGTCAAGGACATGCCCAAGCCCGTCACTCTGGCGGACTGCAAGGCAAACCCCAAGCTGGCGCAGATGAGCCTGGTCAACAGCTTCCGCCTTTCGGTGCAGCCGGTAAAAACCGCCGAGTGGAAGGAAGTCTGCAAAATGGGTGGCTTGAAGTAGCTATTTCTTTGCGAACTTGGCGGCAAAGAAATCGCCGGCATTCCAGCTGGGGCGCGGCCCGTCTGCGAGCTCGCGCGTGATGGCGAAATTCAGCTTTGCGAACTTTGCGCCCACATCATAGCGGATCGGCTGGCTCAGATCGTCGCTGGGCTTGTGATAATTGGTGCGCATGAAGAATTCGGTGGCCGCCTTGCCGCCATTGGCATAGCCGGTGGCCAGGAACACCGCCGGGATGCCCTGCTCGACAAAGCGATAATGATCGGAACGGGTGAAGATGCCTTCGTCCGGCATGGGATCGGGTGACAGGTTGATGTTCAGGCGCGCAGCGGCGCGGCGCACCGCCGGACCGATGCTGGAACGGTCGGCGCCGAACGCCACCACGTCGGTGAAATCATAGGTGATGATCGGCATGTCCAGGTCGACATCGGCGGTAATGGCGGATTTGGGCACGGTGGGGTTGCGGGCGAAGTAATCGGCGCCGATCAGGCCCTTTTCCTCGGCAGTATCCACCAGGAACAGCAGCGAGCGCTTGGGCGCCTTGCCGCGGAACAGCCGGGCCACTTCCAGGGTGGTGGCGACGCCGGAGGCGTTGTCCAGCGCGCCGTTGTTGATGGCATCGCCCTTCGCATCACCCTTAACCGGCGGGGTGATGCCGATATGGTCGAGATGGCCGGACAGCACCACATATTCGTCCTTCAGGTTGGGATCGCTGCCGGGCAGCACGCCCACGATATTCTCGCTCTCGCTGTTCTTGATCTCGGTGTGCAGCTCGGCCTTCAGCGACAGATGCAGGTCGAAGCCCTTGATGGCGCCATCTTTGGTCTCGGCAGCATTCAGGATGGCGTCGGTCTTCTCGCCCAGCAGCTTGCTGGCGCCCGCCACGCTGACAAAGGCGAGGCCGGGCAGCGGCACGGCCACGAAGGGCTTGCCGTCGGCCTGGCGCCAGGTCATGCCCCAGCTTTTGTATTGCCGCGCGCTATTGGCGAAGGGATAGAGCTTCTCGCCCGTGCGGGTGCTGATGGACACAAAACCCACCGCGCCGCGGTCCAGCGCCGCTTTCAGCTTGGTGCGGCCGCTGCGGTAATAGGCGCGCTCCTCTGTCTGCAGGAACTTGGGCGCGCCAGACAGCGCCACCACGATCTTGCCATTGACGTTGAGCCCGGCGTAATCGTCGCGGCCGTGCTCGGGCGCCACCAGGCCATAGCCGACGAACACCAGCGGCGCGTTCACCGCCAGCTTTTCCGAAAGCGGGCTGTCGCCGGTGAGATAATCGGTGCCAAAGGTCAGCGGGATGGCGCGGCCATCCGCGCTGGTCAGCGCGATCTTGCCTTCATCGCGCGGGCGCCAGGCCACCAAAGGCACATGCTGGAAATAGGAGCCCTTGTCACCCTTGGGCACCAGCCCGATCTGTTTCATCTGGTCGGCGACATAGTTGGCCGCCAGGTCATATTCGGGCGTGCCAGCCTCGCGGCCCTTCAATTTGTCGCTGGCCAGGAACGCCATGTCGGCACGGATGTTGGCGGCGGAGGGTGAATCCTGTGCAACAGCCGGCGCCAGCAAGGCCAGGCATGCCAGCAGGGTGAGGCAGGTTTTCATCGCCGCTCCGAAGCTACAGGTATCGCCGCAGGAGCAAAGTATAGGGCGAAAATCCCGCGCCCTCATAGGACCGGATAGCGCGGCGGTTATGCGCCAGCACGCCCACCATCAGAAGCTTGTGGCCCAGGCCCCGCGACCAGCCTTCGCAGGCGGTCATCAGGGCGCGGCCGAGCCCCTTGCCGCGCGCATCCGGCACCACGAAAAGTTCGGCCAGGAAACCGTGGCGGCGCTCGGGCTCCTTTATGAAAAGCTGGCCATGTTCCTCATAGGCAAAGGCCCAGCCCAGCGGCTCGCCATTCTCTTCGGCGATGAACATGGCGCCGTGCTTCTCGGCACAGCGATGCTGGACGTCACGCCAATGGTCGGTGGCGAAGTCGGGATCGCGGCGGCGGTCGGACTCAAAGCCCGCCTCATAATCCTGCAGGCCGATGATGAAAGACAGGATCGCAGGTTCGTCCTGCGGCAGCCGTGCTTCGCGGATATTAATGGTCAAGCGCCTTGACGATTTCTTCGGTCATCTTCTTGGCGTCGGCGAACAGCATCATGGTGTTGTCGCGGAAGAACAGCTCGTTCTCCACCCCGGCATAACCGGCACCCATGCCGCGCTTGATGAACAGCACGGTCTTGGCCTTTTCCACGTCCAGCACCGGCATGCCGAAGATCGGCGATTTGGGATCGGTCTTGGCTGACGGATTGGTGACGTCGTTGGCGCCGATGACATAGGCGACATCGGCTTGGGCGAACTGGCTGTTGATGTCTTCCAGCTCGAACACTTCATCGTATGGCACATTGGCTTCCGCCAGCAGCACGTTCATGTGGCCCGGCATGCGGCCCGCCACCGGATGGATGGCGTAACTGACTTTCACGCCTTCGGCCTTCAGCTTGTCGGCCATTTCGCGCAGGGCGTGCTGGGCCTGGGCCACCGCCATGCCGTAACCCGGCACGATGATAACGCTGGAGGCGTTCTTCATGATGAAGGCCGCATCGTCCGACGAGCCCTGCTTGACCGGGCGGGTTTCCACCGCGCCCGCGGCCGCCGCACTGGTGTCGCCGCCGAAACCGCCGGCGATGACGCTGATAAAGCTGCGGTTCATGCCCTTGCACATGATGTAGGACAGGATGGCGCCCGACGAGCCCACCAGCGCGCCGGTGATGATCAGGGCGGTGTTCTCGAGCGTGAAGCCGATGCCGGCCGCCGCCCAACCCGAATAGGAGTTCAGCATCGACACCACCACCGGCATGTCGGCGCCGCCGATGGGGATGATCAGGGTGATGCCGAAGATGAAGGCCAGGCCCGTGATGGCCCAGAAGGTCCATTCCTGCTGGTTCATCACGAAATAGACGATCAGGGCGATGATCGTGGCGAACAGCGCCAGGTTCAGCAGATGCCGGCCCGGCAGCATGATCGGCGCGCCCTTCATGTTGCCGTTCAGCTTGGCGAAGGCGATCAGCGAACCGGCAAAGGTGATGATACCGATGGCGACGCCCAGGCTCATCTCCACCAGGCTCTGTGTCTTGATCAATCCGGCGCAGACGCCGCTGCCATCCAGCTGGCAGATGCCGAAGGACTCGGGCGAATAGAAGGCCGCGCCCGCCGCGAACACCGCCGCCAGGCCCACAAGGCTGTGAAAGGCCGCGACCAGCTGGGGCATCGCCGTCATGGCGATGCGCTTGGCCATCACCGCGCCGATGCCGCCGCCGATGGCCAGGCCGCCCACGATCAGGCCAATGGTCACGGGATCGGAGACCTTGGCCACCCACAGGGTGGTGGCGATGGCCAGCGCCATGCCCAGCATGCCGTTGCGGTTGCCCGCCTGGCTGGTGGCGGGCGAGGACAGGCCCTTGAGCGCCAGGATGAAGAGGACGCCCGAAACCAGATAAAGAAGTGCGGCAATATCGGCGGTGTTCATCTTACTTCGCCTTCTTCTTGTACATCGCCAGCATGCGGGCGGTGACCAGGAAGCCGCCGAAGATGTTCACCGCCGCCATGATCAGCGCGAAGAAACCCAGGCCCTTGGAAATCCAGGAGGCGTCGCCGATCACCGGCACCGCCACCGCGACCAGCGCGCCCACCACGATCACCGAGGAGATCGCGTTGGTCACCGCCATGAGCGGGGTGTGCAGCGCGGGTGTCACGCCCCACACCACGAAATAGCCCACGAAGATCGCCAGCACGAAGATCGACAGGCGAAACACGAAAGGATCGATCATTTCCATTGGTCAGCCCCGGGTTACCGGCGCGCCGTCCTTGGTGACGGCCGAGCCTTTGACGATCTCATCGTTCCAGTCCAGCGCCAGGGCGCCAGTTTTCTTGTCCACGATCAACGACAGGAAGTTGAACAGGTTGCGGGCATAGAGCGAGGACGCATCCACCGCCAGCGCGCCCGGCAGGTTGGTCGGGCCTATGATGGTGACGCCATGCGCCTCCACCACTTCATCGGGCTTGCTGAGCGGGGTGTTGCCGCCCGCGCCCGCCGCCAGGTCCACGATCACCGAACCCGGCTTCATGGTCTTGATCATCTCCTCGGTCACCAAGATCGGCGCCTTGCGGCCCGGGATCAGGGCGGTGGTGATGACGATGTCCTGCTTCTTGATGGTCTCGGCCGTCAGCGCCGCCTGCTTGGCCTGGTATTCCGGGCTCATGGGCTTGGCATAGCCGGCCGCGGTCTGGGCGTTCTTGAATTCCTCGTCCATCACCGCGACGAAGGTGCCGCCCAAAGACTCAACTTGTTCCTTGGTGGCGGGGCGCACGTCGGTGGCGCTGACGATGGCGCCCATGCGCTTGGCGGTGGCGATGGCCTGAAGCCCCGCCACGCCCACGCCCATGATCAGAACGCGGGCCGGGGCAATGGTGCCCGCCGCGGTCATCATCATCGGCATGGCGCGGCCGAAGGTGGCGGCGGCATCCACCACCGCCTTGTAGCCGGCCAGGTTCGCCTGGGACGACAGCACGTCCATCGACTGGGCGCGGGAGATGCGCGGCAGAAACTCCATGGCGAAGGCGGTGATGCCGGCCGCGGCCAGGGCGTTGATATTGTCCTGCTCGGTATGGGGCGACAGCAGGGCAGCCACGACGGCGCCCTTCTTGATGTTGGCGATCTCAGGCCCCTGCGGCCCGCGCACCATCAGGACGATGTCGGCGTCCCGCACGGTCGAAGCGGCGTCCGGGGCAATGGTCGCCCCCGCCGCCAGGTAGTCGGCGTCGGCGATCTTGGCGCCGGCTCCCGCGCCTGCCTGGACGGCGATGTCCAGGCCGAGGCCCTTGAGCTTCTTGACAGATTCCGGGGTCGCGGCAACGCGCGTCTCTCCGGGGCGGGTTTCCTTCGGGATCGCGACGCGCATATGGAGCCTTTCGGCTTAACCGTGGGTGCGGAAAAGGGCCAGAAAGACCATGATCAGCATGACGAACCCGAAGGTCCACTTGGAGCCGGTCAGAAAGCCGAAATAGGCCTTCTTGTGCGCGGTGATGTCCATGGATCCCGGCTGATAGTCGGATTCGTGCGCCATTAGGCCCCCAGTTTTGCAGCAAAAGTGGCCGGACTATAGCAAACGCCGCAGCGCCAGCAACTTGGTTTATTAAGCATTGTGATCAAGGGGGTTGGGGCCGCAAGACCCTGTGGACAAGGCGGAATCAGGGGCGATTCAGCTTTGGTTAAGCATCGAAACACCGCCCGATCCTGTACCGCAAAGGAACAGGCTTAAACGCCACATTTACCTGTGCTGCCGCAAAGTCGCGTCTCATTTCGAGAGGCGTAGAGTTATGGCGCAGACCATTCTTGTCGTGGACGACGATCCGGTGCAGCGGCGCCTGCTGGAAACAGCAATCACCCGCAGCGGCATGAATGTCGTGACCGCGCCGGGTGGCCAGCCTGCGCTGGACCTGATCAACGGTCCGCGCGGCGAGCAGATCACCCTGATGATGCTGGACCTGGTGATGCCCGACATGGGCGGCCTGGACGTGTTGTCCAGGCTGCGCCCCACCAATCCCGATCTTCCGGTCATCGTGCTGACCGCCAAGGGCGGCATCGATTCCGCCGTGGAAGCCATGCGCGCGGGCGCCAACGACTTCCTGGTCAAGCCGGCCAGCCCGGAGCGCATCGCCGTCTCCATTCGCAACCAGCTCAAGATCGGCACCCTGTCGGGTGAAGTGAAGCAGCTGAAGAAGAAGCAGGACAACAGGCTGACCTTTGACGACCTGGTCGCCACGTCGCAGGAAATGAAGCAGGTGTTCCGCCTGGGCGCCCGTGCCGCCCAGTCCGACATTCCCGTGCTGATCGAAGGCGAAAGCGGCGCCGGCAAGGAACTGATCGCCCGCGCCATCCAGGGCACATCTGCCCGTTCGGGCAAGCCGTTCGTGACCGTGAACTGCGGCGCGATCCCGGAAAACCTGATCGAAAGCATCCTGTTCGGCCATGAAAAGGGCTCCTTCACCGGCGCCTCCGACAAGCATCTGGGCAAGTTCCAGGAAGCCGATGGCGGCACCCTGTTCCTGGACGAAATCGGCGAGCTGCGCCTGGACATGCAGGTCAAGCTGCTGCGCGCCTTGCAGGAAGGCGAAGTCGATCCCGTCGGCTCCAAGCGGCCTGTAAAAGTGGATGTGCGCATCGTCGCCGCCACCAACCGCGACCTGGGCCAGATGGCCCGCGAAGGCACCTTCCGCGAAGACCTGTATTACCGCCTGAACGTGTTCCCCGTGCTGGTGCCGGCCCTGCGCGACCGCACCGGCGACATCGCCCCGCTGGCCCGTCATTTCATCGAGCGTTTCGCGGCCGAAGAGAACAAGGCCGTTGCCGGCCTGACCACCCAGGCCAGCCAGCTGCTGGAAAAGTTCAACTGGCCGGGCAATGTCCGCCAGCTGGAAAACACCATCTTCCGCGCCGTCGTGCTGTGCGACGGTCATTTGCTGGATGTGTGCGACTTCCCGCAGATCGCCGCGGCGATGGGCGTGGATACTGTCGTGCGCCAGAACATCGCCCCGTCTGCCGGTGGCCACAGCGCCCCTGCCCTGCCCGCTGCGTCGGCCTATGCGCTGAACACCACGGACACCGCCGGTCACATCCGCAAGTTCGAGGAAATGGAATCGGAAATCATCCGCATGGCCATCGCTCGCTATGATGGCCACATGTCGGAAGTGGCCCGGCGCCTGGGCATCGGCCGCTCAACCCTCTACCGCAAGCTCAAGGAGTTCGGCCTGGAAGCCGACATGGCCAACGAGCCGATGGCCAAGGTCGCCCAGGATGACGGCCCCATCGAGGAAGCCGGCATCCGCAAGACCGCGTAATTCACGTCTCTATCGTAAGTAAAAAAGGCCCCTGTTTCGCAGCAGGGGCCTTTTCTTTTCACATTGCCGTCTGCGGCTGCGCCGCCACGACCGGCGCCTCAGCGCATATCCATCGCGGTCAAATATAGGTCCAGCATGGCTTCCTGTTCCTGGAAGTCCGCCTTGTCCAGCTTCCGCATGCGGATCACCTGGCGCATGATCTTGGTGTCAAAGCCGGTGCCCTTGGCCTCGGAATAGACTTCCTTGATGTCGGCCGACAGCGCGGCGCGCTCTTCTTCCAGCCGCTCGATGCGGTTGATGAAGGATTTCAGCTGGTCTTTGGCAAAGCCGGATTTGGCCATTTCAGGGAACTCGGTTTTTGAAGAGGGCGGACCCTACAGCGGCGGCGCAAAGCGGTGCAACGCTTATTTGCCCATATCCACCAGCGCCGCATCGATGATGGGTTTCAGGCGCCGCGCAAAGTCTTGTGCCTCACCAATGCTGCCGATCAAGTCCTGCCGTATTTCGATCAGGACATGCGGCAAGCCGCGCAGGGTGCCGTGGATATTCAATGTGTCGCCGTCCAGCGCGCCGGTATAAGGCTCGTTGTCGCCCACCACGAAACCGGCCTGTTCCAGACGCGCCATCAAGGGCGCCGCCAGCCTTTCGTCGCGGTCATACAGCACGCCCACTTCCCATTTGCGCGGCACCGCCTTCCAGCTGGGCGTGAAGCTGTGGATCGAGATCAAGACTGCTTCAGGTCCCATGCGGTCCAGCTCGGCGGCGATGGCAGCATGATAGGGCGCATGATAGGCCGCGATGCGCCGCGCCACTTCGGCGGCGTCCGCATCGCGGTTGCCCGGAATGATGCTGCCGTCCGACAGCTTCATCACGATGGTGGGATCGTCCGCCCCCCGGTTAAGGTCGATCAGCAGCCGCGACCAGCGCCCCAGCAAGGCCGGCGCATCCCAGGCCGCCGCCAGGGCGCGCGTGACCGCCGCCGCCCCGATGTCATGGGCGATGTGGGTGCCAAACAGGCCTTGGTCCAGCCCCAGCGAACCGAACCCCGGCGGCAGGGCGTTGGAGGCATGGTCGCACAGCAGCAAAATCCGGCTGCTTTTTGCTCCTGCAATGGCCTCAAAGGCGTTTTCCGTCATGCGGTTGCCATATAGGATCGGGAAGCGTTGACGGGCAAACCCTTTCGGGCCAAACCGGACCTAACATGCGTCGCACGATCCCTCTCCTGGCGGTGACTTTGGGCCTGTTGGCCCCTCTGACAGCATTGCCGGCGCATGCCGCCTTCAAGCTCTGCAACAAGACCGGCCAGCCCGTGCGCAGCGCCATCGGCCGCTTCGACGGCACCAACTGGACCAGCGAAGGCTGGTGGACGGTTGCGCCCAAGGCCTGCACCGCCCTGCTGACCGGGCCGCTGCAGGGACGCTTTTATTATCTTTACGCCACTGACGGCGGCGCCGGCATCTGGGAAGGCAAGACCAGGTTCTGCGTCGCCCCCGAAAAGCGCTTCAAGTCGGTGGGCCGCGGCACCTGCGCCGCACGCGGCTTTGACCGCCGCGGTTTCTTTGAAGTGGATACGGGCAACAAGCCCGACTGGACCCAAACTCTTTCGAACTAGGATTTCCGATGCGCCGCCGCAGAAAAACAAAAATCCTGGCCACATTGGGTCCAGCTTCCAACACCCCTGAGAAGATGCGCGAGCTGTTCGATGCCGGCGTGGACGTCTTCCGCATCAACATGAGCCATACCAATCACGAAATGCTGGGCAAGATGCACCGCGATCTGCGCGCGCTGTCCGAGGAAGTGGGCCGGCCCGTCGGCATCCTGTGCGACCTGCAGGGCCCCAAGATCCGGCTGGGCAAACTGTGCGGCGGACCGCGCATGCTGGTGGAAGGCGAACGCATCAAGCTGGTGCTGGGCGAAACCAGCGACAAGCCGGAGGAAATCCCGATTCCGCATTCGGAAATCTTCCAGGCCATCAAGCAGAAGCATGCCCTGCTGATCGATGACGGCAAGGTGCGGCTGCGCCTGCTGCGCAAGGCCGACACGTTCGCCGAAGCGGTGGTGGAAGTGGCGGGCGAGATCAAGGATCGCAAGGGCGTGAACATGCCCGACACATTGCTGCCCATGTCAGCCATGACGCCCAAGGACCGCGCCGACCTGGATGCGGCGCTGGAACTGGGCGTGGACTGGATCGCGCTGAGCTTCGTGCAGCGCCCCGAGGACGTGGCCGAACTGAAAAAGATCGTGGCGGGCCGCGCCGGCGTGCTGGCCAAGATCGAAAAGCCCAAGGCGCTGGCTTCGCTGGCCGGAATCCTCGAACTGGCCGATGCGCTGATGGTGGCGCGCGGCGATCTGGGCGTGGAAATGCCGCTGGAACGCGTGCCGGGACTGCAGAAGCAGATCACCCGCGCCGCCCGCAAGGCCGGCAAGCCGGTGGTGGTGGCGACCCAGATGCTGGAATCCATGATCAATTCGCCCATGCCCACCCGCGCCGAAGTCTCGGACGTGGCGACGGCGGTGTTCGACGGCGCCGATGCGGTGATGCTGTCGGCGGAATCGGCGTCGGGCTCGTATCCGGTGGAAGCGGTGCAGACCATGGACCGCATCGCCTGCGCCATCGAGGATGACGAGCTGTATCACTCCATCATCGAAGCCCAGCGCGGCACCCCGGAAAAGACCACGCCCGACGCCATCATGGCGGCGGTGCATGAAGTCACCCAGACCATCGAGGCGCGCGCCATCGTGTGCTGGACCAAGTCCGGCATCACCGCGCTGCGCGCGGCGCGCGAACGCTCCACCGCGCCGATCATTGCGCCAACCCCCAGCATCGAGACGGCGCGCCGGCTTTCGCTGGTGTGGGGCGTCCATAGCGTCATTACCGAGGATATCCGCGACTTTGACGACATGGTGAAACGCGCCAGCCAGATCGCGCGGCAGGAAGGCTTCGCCCAGGCCGGCGAGCGCATCGTCATCACCGCCGGCGTGCCGCTGGGCACCACCGGCGCCACCAACATGCTGCGCGTGGCGTTTGTCACGGACGTAGACTAGCTGGT
>CANGRN010000017.1 GCA_947455695.1 Alphaproteobacteria bacterium | reverse complement strand
GGCGACTGGATGCAGAACTTGCAGACCTTGAGGATGCCGCCGGCATACACCTCCGGATCATGGCCTTGCGCCAGCACGCTTTCATCACAGGCGCGCTCGCGCTCGGCGATCAGCCGCGCCCCGATCAGCCACACCGGCGGGTAGAACCAGAACAGCGCCTCGACCGCCATGTGGATGGCGGCGGTGACATTGTCGCGGCGGCGCAGATGCCCCAGCTCATGGGCCAGAATGGAATCGCGTTCGCTGTCCGACAGATAGGTCATCAGGCCTTGCGGCAGCAGCACCACCGGCTTGAACACACCGACAAGGCCGGGCTCCAGCAGGGAGGCAGAGGATTTGATGGCCACCGGCGCACCGGGCACCGCCAGGGACATATCGAGATCGTGCGCGTCCGCGATCATGGCCCGCAGTTTCCACCAGCGCGATGCCCGCAAGGCCAGAATGACACAAAGGCCCAGAAGCCAGATCCCCAGCAGCAGCGGAAACACGTCGGGGCCCTGTGGGTGGGGCGCGGCCAGCGTGTGGGCTGGCGCGGAAAAGCGTTCGGCGGCGGCGGGAATGACCAGGATGGTGCGCGGCACCGGCAGCAGCTGCGCCAGTTTTTCGCCGGCCATCGCCAGCAGGGTAAACGGCAACAGGAATTTGAGCGAGGCGGCAAACCACAGCCAGAAGCGCGCCCGCGCCCCGTTATGCCGCAGCATCAATGTCAGCAGCCCTGCCGCACCGGCAAACAGGGTGGACTGCCAGAGATGATCTGCCAGGCCAGCGATCATGCTTCCTTCTTTTTCTTGGCGGCCAGGTCGCGCAGCAGCTTTTCAGCGTCGGCCACATCCGCAGACGACAGATTGCCGGCCTCGATCAGCTGGGCCATCACCGGCTGCATGCGGCCGCCGAACATCGACAGGAATTCGTCCACCAGGCGGGCCTTGGCGGCGTCGCGGCTGATCACCGCTTCAAAGATATGGGCGTTGCCGATCTTGCGGGCGCGGCGCAGCGCCTTCTTGGTCTCCAGCCGGTACACCATGGTCTGCACCGTGGTATAGGCGGGGCGGCCCTTGGGCCCGAAACTTTCCTGGATATCGCGGATGGCGGTGGGACCGTTGTTCCACAGCACCTCCATGATCTGAAGTTCCAGCTTGCTGAGCTTGGGAAATGCCAATCGCGCGCGTCCTACTACAACGGTAAGAGCGTAGCGCCGCGTACGCCGGCGGGCAAGACGCTTAACGGTCCAGCGGGGCGCCCACGGTGCGGGGACGCAAGACGTCGAACGGACCGCACAGCAGCAGCCCGGCCAGGAAACCGCCCAGATGCGCCTGCCAGGCGATCAGTGCGGTTTCTCCGCCCATCCCCAGCCCGGTCACCCCGGCCAGAAGATTGATCGCCCCCCACACGGCGCTGAACATCAGGATCTGGCGCGAGAAGATCGGCGCCAGTGGCGCCTCGCCGTGCGCCGCCCAGGGCGCCTGGCCCGGCAGCATGCGCAGGCCCGCGGCCATCAGGCCGGAAATGGCGCCCGACGCGCCCACCACCGGGATGGGGCTGGCCCAGTTGAGCGCCAGATAGAAGCCCGCGCCCGCCACGCCGCAAACCAGGAAGAAGACCAGGAACAGGCCCGCGCCCAGGCGGCGCGCCACCACCGGACCAAAGGCCAGCAGCCAGAGACAGTTAATGACCAGATGGGTCCAGTCATTGTGAAGCGCCATGTAGGAGAAGAACGGAAGCGCGCGTTCCCAGACTGTGCCGGGATCGGCCATGTGACTTTCCAGAAAGGCACGGCTGTAGCGCGCGGGGATCAGCGCATATTCGTAAACCATGTCGGCGGACCGGGCCGGCGCCGCAAATGCGCGCGCGGCATGGGCAGCGGCCAGCCCCCCGATCAGCCACAGCACGATGGCGGGCGCGCGGAAGATCGGCTGGCGCGGAGGCTGAGACTGCAGGAAGGCCATGGACCTATCTAGGATGCTTCGCGGCCGGTTCCAACTGTGCCGCGGTGAAACAGAAAACATCCGTCCGGCCGTACCCAGGCCGTCCCACGGGGTTTTGCGCGGCCGCTCCATTTCGGGACGCAGGCCCAAAATCGGGAAACCGGCCGCCGAAGACCCGGACCCGGCACGCTTCGAAAAACCACCATTTTCCGGGCTTTTCCGCGCCCCTTGTGCCGGGTCGGCACGGCCAAACCCTAACAGCGCTTAAGGACTGGCATGGCGGTTGCTCTGTTCGGGTCAACTGAAACTGGAAAGTCCGCCATGACCCGTTCCAAGACCCTGATTGCTCTGACGCTGCTCGCTCTGTCCACCACGGTGGCCCAGGCCGGCGATTGGACCAATTCGTCGATGTACAACGGTTACGGCTCCAGCACTCAGAACCAGGCGTCGGGTTATTCCATGCGCGACGCCAACGGCAACCTGACCATGGTGAACGGCCAGGTCACCTCCGCTTATTACCAGCAGGGCTCCGGCGCCCAGTATGCCGGCGGCGGAGTTGGCATGGGCGGTGCAAGCCAGACCTACGGACAGGCCAGCGCAATCGGCAACCAGCTGAGCGTGGTCGTTCTGGGAAGCCACAACACGACGATCATCGACAGCCAACAGACCAACAACGGCAATCAGACCGCCACCGCCGACGTAAACCGTCACTGAATTCGATAGGAAAAGGGAAGCCCCTCCCATGACTCGCCGCGCTCGCAAACATCTCATCAAGCCGCTGGTTCTCATGCTGGCCGCTGTCGCCCTGGAAGGGTGCATCAGCCCGACCCCGGATTCGGTCGGCCGCTACACCTCCCCCATCGGCGGCGCGCCCGTGATCTCCAACGAGACACCCTATTCCGCGGCCCTGCGCTGCATGGGCGGCTTCGTCCGCCAGCGTCCGGTCCGCATCGCGATCGGCCAGATCGCCGACTATACCGGCAAGACCGAAGCCGATGGCTCGGGCCGCAAGGTCACCGCCGGCGCCGCCCTGATGGCGATGAGCGCCATGAACAAGGCCGGCGTCCACATGGTGGAACGCTTCGATACCTCGGTTGCCGAAATGGAACTGAAGTATGCCAACAACAAGCTGATCGGCGACGACCAGCATCCGAACCCGCAGGCCGGCGACTTCCGCAAGATCCTGGCCGGCTCGATCCCCGGTTCCGACTATTATGTCGTGGGCGGCATCACCGAGCTGAACTTCAACATCCGCAGCGAAAATGCCAACGGCAATGGCGGCGGCACCGCCACCAACGCCACCACCGGCACCGCTTCGGGCAGCATGTATGTGATGAATGTCGGCCTGGACATGCGCCTGGTTAACACCAACACGCTGGAAGTGGCCGACGTGATCTCGTACCAGAAGCAGATCATCGGCCGCCAGGTTTCGGCCGGCGTGTTCGACTTCCTGGGCACCAACTTCTTCGACGTCAGTGTCGGGGAAAGCGCCCTTGAGCCGATCCAGCTGGCGGTCCGTTCGGTGATCGAACGCGCCACCCTGGAAATGATCACCCGCATCTATCGTGCGCCGGGTGGTTCCTGCTCGATCCCGCTGGGCACCAGCGACGATCCGCTGCGCGACGCCGGCGAACAGCCCTACTATCCCGCCGCCCAGGTGGCCTATGCCGCGCCGTATCCCCAGCCTTACGCGCCGGCGCCTTATGCCCCCATGCCGCAGCCGATCTACTACGCCCAGCCTGGCTTCCAGGCGACCTATAGCGACCGCGGTCGTAACAGCCCCTACGGCGGTTACCGCGGCGAGCCCGGCCTGAGCCTGCGCGGCGGCCTCTAACACCTAGATTTCAAACCAACCCACAAACACAAACCGAATAATCAGGAGCCCCACCATGAAGTCCTTCAAGATCCTTGTCGCCGTGTCCGTTCTTGCGCTTTCCGCCACCTCGGCCCTGGCCGGTGGATATGGCGATCAGCAGTATGGCAGCTGGGGCGACCAGTCCTCGCAGTCCGGCGTCGGCAGCCAGATCCTCAACAACCAGATCAACCTGCAGAACAACTGGTCCACCATAAAAGGCAGCGCCGACACGGTCGGCGGTGACGTGGTGGCCCAGGGTTCGGCCGGCGGCAATCTGATCGACATCACCACCATGAACAACACCCGCGTGTTCAACAGCCAGATCGTGGGCCCGAATGCCAACATCGGTTCCAACATCAACCTCGACACCAACAATGTGTGGGGCAGCGTCGGCATCCAGAACCAGGTGCTGTGCAACGGCGCCAGCGTCTCGACCGATCCGGTGCTGACCGCGGTGCAGTCCAACCAGGAATGCCATGCGCAGGACCCCTATTCGTCGATCAAGACCAACATCTCCAACCTGGCCGGCAATGCGGTGATCCAGGGTTCGGCGCTGGGCAACAGCTTCGAGGCCGACTCCAACGCCCCGAACATGCCGATCTTCTCGCGCCAGCTGAACAATTCGGGCGTGGTCTCGAACGTGAACGCCAACATCTTCAACGCGGGCGGCAGCGTCGGCATGTCTTCCAGCGCGATCGGCAACACCTCGCAGATCATCCACTACAACACCAACTAACACCGGAAAATGCTCCGGAATTCTAAGGGGCAAAATTAGAGTTCCGGAGTATGGGACGGGCGCGCCGGACACGCGCCCGTCCCTCCTTTTTTGGGCCGGCTTGATCCGGCGCAAGTTTTGCCTTTTGGCCTTGGCGATAGTATTGGCAGGCCATGTCCCAGCTTCCGATCGACCTGGATGCCTTTAACGCCGCCCCCGTGGCCCGCACGCCCTTTGCCTTTGCCATGGTGCCCCACTTTGTGAAGGCCGAGGCGATGGCGTCGATCAACGCCGATTTCCCGCTGGTCTCGCACCCCGGCTCCTTTCCCCTGCCCACCCTGAAATATGGCCCCGCATTCGCCAGGCTGATCGAGGCGATCCAGGGGCCGGAATTCACCGCCGCGGTGGAGAAGAAGCTGGGCGTAGACCTGAAGGGCCGGCCCACCATGGTGACGGCGCGCGGCGTCTCGGCGGCGCGGGACGGGCAGATCCACACAGACTCGCGCACCAAGGTGATCACGGTGCTGATCTACATGAACAATGCCTGGGAGGCGAAGACCGGCCGCCTGCGCCTGCTGCGCGGGCCGGACAATCTGGAAGACATGATCGCCGAAGTGCCGCCGGACGAAGGCACGCTGCTGATCTTCAAGAACGAGCCCAATGCCTGGCACGGCTTCCACGCCTTTGAAGGCCCGCGCCGGGTGATCCAGCTCAACTGGGTGACGGATATGGGCGTGGTGAAGCGCGAACAGTTCCGCCACCGCGTCAGCGCGTTTTTCAAACGGCTACGCGGCAAGCCCGCTCAGGAAGCGATGTAATCGTGCCAAACCCCGCGTCCGTCACGGATGCGGTGACCGGCCTCGGTCTTTTCCACATTGTGTGATTCCAGCGGCACCTTCCCGAAGCCGCCGGGCAGGTCGAGCATGTAGGTCGGCATTGCCAGACCCGATACACGCGCGCGCAATTCGCGCACCAGCGCCAAGCCGTCTTCAATGCCAATGCGGAAATGCGAGGTCCCCGGCGCCAGGTCGGGATGGTGCAGGTAATAGGGCTTGATTCGGTTCTGCGCGAAGGCGCGCATCAGCGCCGCCAATGTCTCAACCTTGTCATTAACGCCTTTCAGCAGCACCGACTGGCTGACCAGGGCGATGCCGCCGTCCACCAGCCGCGCGATGGCGGCGCGGGCGGGCGGCGAGAATTCCCGTTCGTGATTGGCATGCACCGCCACCCAGGTGGTGGCGCCGGGGGCATGCAGCGCCGCCACCAGATCGTCGGTGATGCGCTCGGGATCGACCACCGGCACGCGGGTGTGCCAGCGGATGATCTTCACATGGGGAATGGCGGCCAGGCGCCGGGTGATTTCCGCAACACGGCGGGGCGACAGGATGAAGGGATCACCGCCGGTCAGGATCACTTCCCAGATTTCGCCGTGACCGGCGATGTAAGCCAGCGCCGCCTCGAAATCGTCTTTGGACAGGGCATTGTCTTTTCCTGGCCCGATCGTTTCGCGCCGGAAACAGAAGCGGCAATAGACCGGGCACGCCGCCACCGCCTTGAACAGCACGCGGTCGGGATGGCGGTGCACGATGCCGGGCACCGGGGAATGGGCGTCATCGCCGATGGGGTCGGCGCGTTCGTCCGGCAGGATGTTCAGTTCTTCCAGGCTGGGCAGGAACTGGCGTGCGATGGGATCCTGCGGATCGGCCGGATCGACCAGCGACAACAGAAGCGGCGACACCGCCACCGCATATTTGCGCGCCACCTGTTCGATGTTTTGCGCGATGTGTTCGCTCTGAGCGATCGCTGCCAAATCGCGCGGGGCAAGGCTCATGTCTTCTTCTTCGCCTTGAAGCTGGGCAGGAAGACCGCCAGCAATCCGATGGCCGGAAGGTAGGAACAGACCTTGTAGACAAAGGCGATGGAGGTGTCGTCGGCCAGCGCGCCCAGCACCGCGGCGCCGAGGCCGCTGAGGCCAAAGGACAGGCCGAAAAACAGGCCGGCAATCATGCCCACACGGCCGGGCAGCAATTCCTGGGCATAGACCACGATGGCGGGAAACGCCGACGCCAGCACCATGCCGATGATCACCGACAGGATGCCGGTCCAGAACAGGTCGGCGTAGGGCAGCATCAGGGTGAAAGGCAGCGCGCCCAGGATGGAAAACCAGATGACATATTTGCGCCCGATCCGATCGCCCAGCGGTCCGCCCAGCAAGGTACCCACCGCCACCGAGCCCAGGAAGAAAAACAGGTGAATCTGGGCGGCCTGCACCGACAGGCCGAAATTGTGGATCAGGTAGAAGGTGTAATAGCTGCCGATGCTGGTCAGATAGACAAACTTGGAAAACACCATCGCCAGCAGCACGATCAGCGACCAGACGATCCTGTTCTTGGACAGGTGGGAATGGCGCTCGCCATGGTGATGCTTGATGCGTGTCAGGCCGTGATGCTTGTACCAGGTGCCGACATTGAACAGGATGATGATCGCCAGCAGCGCCACACCGGCATACCAGGCGATGGAGCGCTGGCCATAGGTGGCGACCAGGAACGCCGCGGACAGGGGCCCCAGGGCCGAGCCGACATTGCCGCCCACCTGGAACAGCGATTGCGCCAGCCCATAACGCCCGCCCGAGGCCATGCGCGCCACCCGGCTGGATTCGGGGTGGAATACCGATGAGCCCACGCCCACCAGCATGGCGGCCACCAGCACCAGCGGATAGCTGCCGGCGATGGACAGCAGCACCAGCCCGAACAGGGTGGCGACCATGCCCGCCGCAAGGGAATAGGGCCTGGGCTTGATGTCGGACACATAACCCACCGCCGGCTGCAGCAGCGAGGCGGTGCATTGCGATGCCAGCGTGATCAGCCCGATCTGGGCGAAGGACAGATGAAACTGCTGCTGCAAGGTGGGATAGATGGCGGGCAGCACCGCCTGCATCATGTCGTTGAGCATATGGCTCATGCCGATGCCCAGCAGCACGATGAAGCTGGTGCTATGGATTTTGCTGGCGGCCGCGTCGGTCATGACGGCGCGGAGCCTAGCGATTATCACCCCCCTGAACAGCCTTTTTCCCGCAAGGCGGACATGCGCGGGTTGCGCCGGATCGGGGCCGCCGGGCATGCTGGCAAAAAAGCCCGGGAGAGGCACATGCGCAGCCTGATAATCGCCGCCTTCTGCATCCTGGCCACCCCCGTGGCGGCCGCGCCGTCGCCCGGCTGGCGGCTGGCCGACACCTATCCCGACACCGGGGGGCGCGCGCCGGTGGCCCATGGCGGCAAGGTGCTGCCGCCGGGTTCTTCGCCCGCCAGCGTGCTGGCGGCTTGTTCGGACGATATCGGTAAAATGTGCAACGGCCGCTCGGGCCTGTATGCGGCGCGTGCCTGCCTGACCGAAAACAAGGCGCGGCTCTCCAAGCGCTGTCTTGTGGACCTGGCGGCCCTGCCTGCGTCCAGCGTGCCGGCCTGCAGCCATTCGCCCGTGTGCGACAACCGCCTGGGCCCCACGCGCGAGCAGTTGCGGCGGGTGCTGTGGGACCAGGCCATGGGAACCCGCTATGACTACCCCATCGACCTGCCGATGGGCGGCGGCGGCGCCACCGGTGTCGCGATCGACCCGCGCGGCAACATCTGGGTTTTGCAGCGCGCGGCCGCGGGCCAGCCGCAACTGTTCGAATTCGACAGCGCCTTCCGGCTTGTTCGCACCGTGCCCGACCCGGTGATCGGCCGGCTGGAGAAAGGCCATGGCATCAAGGCGGACGCATCCGGCAATGTCTGGATCAGCGACGCTAATGGCGGCATCGTTCTCAAACTCAGCCCGGAAGGGAAATTGCTGCAGACCATCGGCGTGCGCGGCAAACGCGGCGACTGGAACGGCGACCGGCATGTGTTGTGGCAGCCGCTGGACGTCGCCTTCGGCACCAGCGGCGACATCTACATCGCCCAGGGCCATGGCAATGAAAGCCCCAATGACGTGGACCTGGCGCCGGACAACCGCGTCGGCGCGGCGCGCATCCTGCATCTGGACAAGAATGGCCGGTTCCTGGGCCAATGGTACGGCAACCAGATCGGGCCGGGAAAATTCAGCATGGCGCACGGCATCGCGGTGGATCCGAAGAATGGCGATGTGTGGATCGGCGACCGCGAGGAATATCGACTGGTGATCTACAGCGCCGATGGCAAGTTCAAGAAGACCATAGCCATGCCCAATCTGGTCTGCGCCATCGCTTTCGATCCCCATGGCGAGCCCTGGATATCCACCGGGCGCGATGGTCAGCTATTGAAGCTGGACCGCGATGGCCATGTCCTGGGCGCAGTCGGGCGCGGCTCGGGCATCGGCACCGGCCAGTTCATCGAGGCCACCTACATGGCCTGGGACAAGCAGGGCAATCTCTATTCCGGCGATACCAGCGTGGGCCGCGTCACGCGCATCACGTCAGGGCAACGGCGTCCATAAAACAGCGTCGATGTTAGGCGCGCCGGTGGCCAGCATCACCAGCCGGTCAAAACCCAGCGCCACGCCGCTGGCCGGCGGCATGTGGGCCAGCGCGGCCAGAAATTCCTCGTCCAGCGGATAGCGCGTGCCATAGACGCGCGCCTTCTTGGCCATTTCGATCTCAAAACGGGCGCGCTGCTGGGCAGGGTCGGTCAGTTCGCCAAAGCCATTGGCCAGCTCCACCCCGCAGGCATACAGCTCGAAACGTTCGGCGACGCGCGGATCGCGCGCGCTGACCTTTGCCAGCGCCGCTTCGCACACGGGATATTCGTAAAGGATGCAGGGCCGCTCCAGGCCCAGCCTGGGTTCGACCCGCAGGGTCAGAATCTTGGCGAAGATGTCGGACCAGTCATCATCATCCGAAACGGCGATGCCGCCGCGCCGGGCTCTGGAGCGCAGGGCATTGGCATCGCCCACACCGTCCGCCGACAAGGTCGCCAGCAGATCGATACCGGCCAGATGGGTGAAAGCCTGCGCCACCGTCAGCCGGTCGGCTTGTGCGCGCGGATCGCATGCCGCCTCGCGATGGCGCAGCACTTCGGCCCCCACGACGTCGGCCGCCAGCCACAGCAACGCCAGGGCGTCGGCGATCACCGCCTGGTAATCCTCCCGCACCCGGTACCATTCCAGCATGGTGAATTCCGGGGCATGCAGGCGCCCGCGCTCACGGTTGCGGAACACCCGGGCGAAATCGAAAATCTTCTCCTCCCCCGCCGCCAGCAGCTTCTTGGCGGCGAACTCCGGCGAGGTGTGCAGATACAGCGGCGTACTGGCGGCATCCGGCCCGGTCAGGCGGGTCTCGAAAGCATGCAGATGGGTCTCGTTGCCGGGGGAAACCACAAGCGCCCCGCACTCCACCTCGGTGAAGCCGGCGGCCTCGAAATGGGCGCGGATGGCGGCCTTGAGCCGCCCCCTCTGGAACAGCAGGGGCCGCCGGTCGGCATGGTTCTGGGCGTTCCACCAGGGCATTTTGACCTCTTATAGCCCCCCTGCTATAGCCCCCGGCAAATACGCCGATTTGTGGAGGTTTTCGTGGTTTCGGTTATCGCCAGCTCTGTGCGCAAAGGCAATGTCATCGAAAAGGATGGCAAGCTTTATCTCGTCATCACCGCCGAGAACATCCATCCCGGCAAGGGCACGCCCGTCACCCACCTGGAAATGCGCCGGATCAGCGACGGGGTGAAGACCGTGGAACGGCTGCGCACCACCGACAGCATCGAGAAGGCCTTCGTCGAGCATGAAGACTTCCAGTACCTGTACCAGGACGGCGAACAGTATGTGTTCATGCAGCCCAGGACCTTCGACCAGTTGCATGTCGGCGCCGATGTGGTGGGCGATGCCGCCCCCTACCTGACCGAAAACATGGACGTGCAGCTGCAGCTTTTCGAAGGCAACGCCATCTCCATCGAAATTCCCCAGCGCGCCACCTTCGAGATCGTGGACACCGAGCCGGTGGTCAAGGGCCAGACCGCGTCCGGCTCGTTCAAGCCGGCCATGCTGTCCAACGGCGTCAAGACCATGGTGCCCACCCACATCGTCACCGGCACCCGCGTGGTGGTGATGACCGCGGACGGCTCCTATGTGGAACGGGCAAAAGACTAGTACCAAACCGGCATAGCTTTTTCGGAACGGCCCGCACTAAGCTTGCGGGCCGTTTTGTTTTGAGCGAGCAACCATGGCCAAACGCATCGACCCCCGGGCCCTGCCCATTGTCACCGGCACCTTCTATCCGCCGCCCTATGACCAACCCTGCCGTGCGCGCGAGCGCCGCAGGCTGGGCGATGCGGCCGGGCTGACCCAGTTTGGCGTCAACCAGCTGCGGCTGCCCGCCGGCGCCTGGTCCAGCCAGCGCCATTGGCATTTCAGGCAGGACGAATTTGTCTATGTGCTGGAAGGCGAAGTCGTGCTGGTCACCGACGCGGGCGAAGAGACCCTGAAGGCGGGTGACTGCGCCGGATTCAAGGCCGGTGACGAGAATGGGCATCACCTGCAGAACCGTTCCGACCGTGACGCAGTGATCCTGGAAGTGGGTACACGCGTAGAAGGTGATGGCGCCTCCTATCCGGGCATCGATCTGGTGCATCCGGCTGATGGCGTTCCGGCGATGTACACCCGCAAGGACGGCACGCCCTACACCGATATCCGGCGGCGCGGGCCGGACGAAAAGGATTGAAATGAAAAGACTGCTGATCTGCGCCGCGCTGCTGCTGGCCGCCACGCCTGCCTTTGCCACCCTCAAGGTCGGGGACAAGGCGCCGGATTTCACGGCCCCCGCCACCCTGGGCGGCAAGGAATTCTCCTTCCATCTCGCCGACGCGCTGAAGAAAGGCCCGGTCGTGGTCTATTTCTATCCCGCCGCCTTCACCAAGGGCTGCACCGTCGAGGCGCATGACTTTGCCGCCGCCATGCCGCAATACCAGGCGCTGGGCGCCAGCGTGATCGGCGTCAGCCATGACGACATCGCCACGCTCAACAAGTTCTCGGTCAGCGAATGCCAGAGCAAATTTCCGGTCGCCGCCGATCAGGACCGCCACGTCATGAAAAGCTATGACGCCACCATCAGCATGCTGCTGTCC
>CANGRN010000016.1 GCA_947455695.1 Alphaproteobacteria bacterium | reverse complement strand
CGTTCATAGAACAGATCGCCCACCAGGATGATGTCCCAGTCGCCCGGCCGCCCTATCACATCATCCTGGGTGACGGCGATGTCGACAGCATTGGCGGCGGCGTTCAGCTTGATGGCGGCGATGGCGTGGGCGTCGATGTCCGCCGCCAGCACATGGGACGCGCCGGATCTGGCGGCGGCGATTCCGACCAGTCCCGAACCGGAGCCGATATCGAGAACGCGCTTGCCGCGAACGATATCGGGATTGTCGAGGATGTAGCGTGCCAGCGCCTGGCCGCCGGCCCAGGCAAACGCCCAATAGGGCGGCGGCACGCCGTTCTTCTCCAATTCTTCCTCGGTGGCGCGCCACAGCGGCACCACCTCGGTGGCGAGGTACAGCTTGATCTCGGGCACCAGGGGCGGCGCGATCAGGACGGCATTGGTGGTGATGAACTGTTCTGGCGTCATGCCAGCGCCGCGATGACGCCCAGCGCCAGCAGCACCAGGCCGCTGATGCGCTCGCGCCAGACGGCGTGATGCGGCGCCGCCTTGTGTCCGCCATAGGCGGCCAGCGCGCCATAGCCGGTCAGGATGATGCTTTCGCCGATGAAGGTGACCACGAACATGATGACATATTGCGGCATCAGCGGCGCATGCGTGTCCAGGAACTGCGGCACGAAGGCGCCGAAGAACAGGATGGCCTTGGGATTGCCCATCTGGGTGAGGGTGGCCTGCAGGTAGGGTTTGCCTTTCAGCCTGGGCCCCATGGCCTCGGGCTGGGCATGGCGGCTCTTCCCCAGTGCGGAGAGGCCCAGCCAGATCAGATAGGCCGCGCCGGCCAGCTTGATGAGATGAAACACCAGCGGTGAGGCGGTCACCGCTGCGCCCAATCCCGTGACGCAGATCACGTACCACAGCGTGTTGCCGGTCTGGGTGCCGGCAATGGCGGCCAGCGCATCGCGAAAGCCGCCCTTGAAGCCATAGGCGCTGATCCGCATCACGGTCGGGCCGGGGGTGAGCGAGAAGACCAGCTCCGCGGCGATGAACAGCAGCAGGCCGTGCATCGTCAGGATGGACAGGGCCATCAGCCGAGCCAGCTTGCCAGCAGGAAGGCCAGTGCGATCAGCGCACCGGCCTCGCGGTTGGAGCGGAACACCGCAAGGCAGTTTTCGGCGCTGGTGATGTCCAGCTTTTTGACCTGCCACAGCAGATGGGCGCCCGCCGCCAGCATCAGGAAGGCAAAGCTCCAGCCGGTATGTTCGGTGAAGCCGGCGGCCAGGATCAGGGTGAAGGCGATGGCATAGAAACGCAGCACCCATTTGCGCGTGTCATTGCCCAGAAGCCGGGCGGTGGATTTGACGCCGATCAGCTCGTCGTCGTCCTTGTCCTGGTGCGCATAGATGGTGTCATAGCCCAGGGTCCAGAAGATCAGCCCGGCATAGAGCATGGCATCGCCGACATCGAGGCGACCGGTCTGGGCGGCAAAGCCCAGCAGCGCGCCCCAGTTGAAGGTCAGGCCCAGCCAGGCCTGCGGCCACCAGGTGATGCGCTTCATGAAGGGATAGGCGGCGACCAGCAAAAGCGAAGCCGCGCCCAGCGCCACTGCGAACCAGTTGAACTGCATCAATATCGCCAGCCCGACCAGGCATTGCGCCACCAGGAACAGCGCGGCGCCGCGCACGCGGATGGCGCCGGACGGGATGGGGCGGCCGGCGGTGCGCGCCACCGCTGCGTCGATGTCGCGGTCGATGATGTCGTTGAAGGTGCAGCCGGCTCCGCGCATCACCAGGGCGCCGATGGCGAACAGGATCACATAATAAAGGTCATGCCAGTCCAGGAAGCGGCGCTCATCGGCCGCGGCGCCCAACAGCAGCCCGAAGATGCAGGGCCACAGCAGCAGCCAGGTGCCGATCGGCCGGTCCAGCCGCGCCAGCCGCGCCCAGGGCCGCAGCCAGGACGGCGCATGCTCCACCCAGCCTGTGGGCACGGCGTCCAGGGGAATGGCTTGCGATTTGCTGGTCATCACGTTCAATTGTGGCATGAGCGAAGAACTTAACAAAACGGAACTGGCAGAAGCCGGCGGCAAAACCCGGCTCTATGTGACGGCCGATCTGGGCGAAGGCGTGGCGGTGACCCTGGACGAGGGGCAAACGCATTATCTCCTCCACGTGCTGCGGGCCCGGGCCGGGAACCTGATATCGCTGTTCAATGGCCGTGATGGCGAATGGCTGGCGGAGATTGCCGAGGCGGGTAAGCGCGGTGTCACGGCGACCTGCCGCAAGCAGACGGCGGGCCAGCATGGCACGCCGGATATCTGGCTGGCCTTTGCACCGGTGAAGAAGACCCCGTCCGACTATCTGGTGCAGAAGGCGGTGGAGCTGGGCGTGTCCGTGCTCCAGCCGGTCTTCACCCGCCGCACCATCGTGACCCGCATCAATGAGGAGCGCATGGCCGCCAATGCGGTGGAGGCGGCGGAGCAGTCGGAGCGGCTGACGGTGCCGGAGATTCGTGCCGGCGTCAGCTTCGACAAGCTGCTGGCCTCCTGGCCCACCGAGCGCCGCCTGCTGTTCTGTGACGAGGGCGGCGATGCCAAGGCGATGACCCAGGCCGCGCGCGAAAGCCGCGGCGGCCCTACCGGGATCCTCACCGGACCCGAAGGCGGTTTTGATCCGGCCGAGCGCGCCGCGGTGCGCGCGCTGCCCTTCGTGGTGCCGGTGAGTTTGGGGCCACGCATCCTGCGCGCCGACACCGCCGCGCTGGCTGCGCTGGCGATCTGGCAATCAATCGCCGGCGATTGGAGCTAGGCCGTCGTCTTCGGTCAGCTTGCGATAGGCATGGGCCTGTGCCGCGCAACCGGCGCCCAGCTGGAACAGCATCACCAATCCCATGATGGGCAGGGTGATATACCAGTGGTCTGCCATCGCATTCATCTGTCTGATCTGCCAGGCCGCCTCGGCCGCATCCTGCGCCGCCTTGGCCGTGCCGGGCGGAAGGGTGGGCGGGAGTCCTACCAGCGCGAAGCTGAGCATCCGGTTCGCGATTCCCACGGGGATGGTGATGGACAGCGTGATCAGGAAGCTCCGCCAGAAGCTGCCTTTCGAAAGCACCCAGCTGCGCGCCAGGCCTAGCCCTGTTTCGGAAACCGTGACCGGTCCCAGCAGGAACAGGAACCGCATGGCGATGAAGAAGATCACGCAGAAGCAGGCAATGATCGCAACCCCGGCCGCGATGGCGCTTATGGGCCGGGCGCTAGGCGCCGCCTTGACCATTATGTCCAGGCCCAGACCCAGCAGATAGGAAAGGATCATTGTCATGATGGTGATGACCGCGATAACGCCCGCCGCGGCCAGGAAGCCGCCCAGCATCCGCCACATGGTCCGGTCGAAATGCAGGGCGACCCAGGACTTTGGTGGACGGCCCAGCGCCGCCTCGGTGATGGCGGTGAACTGCGCAAAGAAGAAGATCAGGATCAGGACGATGAGCAAAAGCAGGGAACCGAACAGGCTGACCGCCGCGGGGTCATGGGCCTGGGCTGCCGTCAGGAACAACGACATGCGCCGAAAGAACAGGAACAGCAGTACCATTGACGCCAGCAACGGCAGCCATGCGGCCTTGAAGATCGTGAGCGGCTGGGTGGCGACAAAGCGGTAGGCGTGCGCGATTGTTCCGCCGACGGGTATTTTCTGTTTCATTGTTCCCACCCAGATCGCGCGCAAGCCTAGCAGCTTGCGGCGAAGGGTGGAACGGCGCCGTCAGGGCTTGTCGTAAATCTTTCGCGCATCACGCCACACATCCCAGAAGGCCGGCGGTGTGGTGCCTTCGGTGCGGGACTGCAGGATATCCAGGTGGCTGTGCCAGCCGACCGACACGCCGTCGGCATAGTCGTCGGTGGGAATCTTGCTGTGGGTCAGGGTCAGCCGCACCTTGTCGCCCTCGGCCTGCAGCAAAAATTCCACTTCCGAGACATTGGCGGGATTTTTCTCTCCGCCGAAGGTAAAGGCCAGGCGATGAGGCGGCTCGAACGCCAGCAGGACGTTGCTGGAGGTGTGGCCATTCTTGTCCATCTCGATGTACTGGTCCGGCGGCGTCGCCTGGTTGGGCGACAGGTCGGAATGCTTGAAGCGCATCTCGAACCGCTCGCCGACCTTTGCGGGCAGGGGGCCGGAGGCAAACCATTCGCCGCGCTTCTTCGCGTCGGTCAGGTAATCCCAGACTTTCTCGATCGGTCCCGGCAGGATGCGCACGAACTGCAAAGTGGAATCGTTGATCCTGGTTGCCTTGCTACCCATCACATCACCTTTTGAGATTGTTGATATCGACGCCGTATCGTTCGGCGTTTTTTGGAAACAGCGCGCTGCGTTTGGGGAATTCACCGCGCAGTCCGGCTTCGATCAGATCGAACATGGTGTGCCAGCCCATCATGGTCTGGCTCTGCATGGCCTGCGGGATGGGGCGGTGGATCAGGGTGAGCTTTGAGCCCTCTAGCGTGAATTCCAGATACGAGATCGCAAAGCGCGATGCGCTTTCGCCCGGCGAATACACATTCCAGGTGTAGCCAAGGAACTGGCTTGGCCGCCAGCCGGTGACCACGCCGCGCACATGCCCGCCCATCAGCGTCACAGTGCCGCCTTCGCGCGGTACGATCATCCCTTCGCCATACCAGTCCGGCAGCGTCTTGCTGTCGGTCAGGAAGGCCCAGATCTTCTCTGCCGGCGCATCGAAGGTGCGGACAAAGCGCACGGCGCTTTCGGCCAGAAGTTCGCCCGTCATGGCTTGTCCTTTTTCAGGGCTGCTTCCAGCGCATCCAGCTTCGGATTCCAGAAGGCGGTGATGCGCGCCACCCAGTCGGACACTTCGCCGACGCCTTCGGGGTCCAGGGAATAGATGCGCTTCTGCCGGTCGGTCCGCACCGTCACCAGCTTTGCCGTCTTGAGGGTCTTGAGATGCTGGGAAATGGCCGGTGGGGACAGCTTGAAGCGGCCTGCGATCTCGCCCGACGACAGCGCGCCGGTAGCCAGCATCTCGACGATGCGCTGGCGGGTGGGGTCAGCAAGGGCTTGGAGTGCGCTCATGCCCTATTGATTCCGTATTGGCTTAATTAAGTCAATACGAAAATGAAGTGATCTTGCGCCCATGCGGCCTGCTGCCTAAGTACGGGCACCCCCGAAGGTTTGGGGACCAAGGGTTCTTCTATTCATGTCCATTCCGCAGTCCGCCAGCGGCCCGATCCAAAGCCGCGATGACCTTGTGCGTCACCAGTCGAAGGGCTGCCGGCCCAAGGCCGACTGGTCCATCGGCACCGAGCACGAGAAATTCGTTTACGATCTGAAGACGCACAAGCCGGTCTCCTATGACGGCAAGCCCGGCATCCGCCAGTTGCTGGAAGGCATGGCCCGTTTCGGCTGGGTGCCGGTCAAGGAAGGCGGCAACATCATCGGCCTGACCAAGGATGGCGCCTCGCTGAGCCTCGAGCCGGGCGGGCAGTTCGAGCTGTCGGGCGCGCCGCTGAAGACTATTCACGAGACCTGCGCCGAGACCAATCTGCACCTGGAACAGTGCCGCGAAGTGGCGAACGAGATCGGCGTCGGCGTGCTGGGCTTCGGCTTCGCCCCCAGCTGGACCCTGGCGGAAACGCCGGTCATGCCCAAGGGCCGCTACAAGATCATGCGCGAATACATGCCCAAGGTCGGCGCTTACGGCCTGGACATGATGTTCCGCACCTGCACCGTGCAGGTGAATCTGGATTTCGACTCCGAAGCCGACATGGTGAAGAAATTCCGCGTCGGCCTGGCGCTGCAGCCCATCACCACCGCGCTGTTCGCCAACTCGCCCTTCCGCGAGGGCCGGCCCAGCGGTTTCCTGTCATACCGCGCCCAGGTGTGGACCGATGTCGACAATGCCCGCGCCGGCATGCTGCCATGGGTGTTCGAGGACGGTATGTCGTTCGAGCGTTATGTCGATTACGCGCTCGATGTGCCGATGTATTTCCTCTACCGCGACGGCAAGTATATCGACATGGCGGGCAAGAGTTTCCGCAAGTTCCTGGCCCGCGAAATCCCGGAGGTCGCGCACATCACCCCGATGATGAGCGACTGGGCCGATCATCTCACCACCATTTTCCCGGAAGTGCGGCTCAAGAGCTTCCTGGAAATGCGCGGTACCGATGGCGGGCTGTGGCGGCGCATCTGCGGCATGCCGGCGCTGTGGGTCGGGCTTCTTTATGACAACCAGTCGCTGGATGCCTGCTGGGACCTGGTCAAGGACTGGACCGCGGAAGAACGCCAGGCGCTGCGCGACGGCGTGGGGAAACAGGGTTTCAAGGTGCCGTTCCGCAAGGCCACGGTGCACGAGCTGGCGCACCGCATGCTGGAGATTTCTTCGGCCGGCCTGAAGCGCCGCGCCGCACTGGATGGCGCCGGCATGAGCGAGGATGGTTTCCTCAATCCCCTGCGCGAACTGGTGAACCGTGGCTACACCCGCGCCGAGGAAATGCTGAAGAACTATCACGGCGCGTGGGGCCGCGACCTGACCCCGCTCTTCACCGAATACAATTTCCTTTAATTCTTCGGCGGCACCGAGCCCGGCACCGTGATCGGCGCGCCGGTGGGAATGCGCGTCGTGTTGTTGCGGCTGATCATCCAGTAGGGATATTGCGTCCGCTCGGCGCTGACTTCGTCCAGCCGGGCCATTTCCTCGGCCGACAGGGTGAACTCCACCGACTTCAGATTGTCGTTCAGCTGCTCCATGGTGGTGGCGCCGATGATGGTGGCGGTGATGAAGGGCTTCTGCCGCACCCAGGTCAGGCCCACCGTCGCCACCGACACGCCGTGCTTTTTGGCGATCTCGCGCATGACCAGCACGGTCTTGTCGGCCTTTTCCTTGTCCACCGGCGGGAAGTCGAAATTGGCGCGGCGGCCGGGCTCGACCTTGATGCCGTCGCCGGGCGTATATTTGCCGGCCATGTAACCCCCGGCCAGCGGGCTCCACACCAGCGCGCCCATGCCCTGGTCCTGCATCATCGGCACCATCTCGTTTTCCAGGTCGCGGCCGGCGATGGAGTAATAGACCTGGTTGGTCTCGATCCGCTCCAGCCCGTGCTGGGCGGCCAGGCCATTGGCCTTCATGATCTTCCAGGCTTCCCAGTTGGAAACGCCGACGTAACGCACCATCCCCTGGCGCACCAGGTCGTCCAGCGCGCGCAGGGTTTCTTCCAGCGGCGTGACCGGATCGGAATGATGGATCTGGTACAGGTCGATGTGATCGGTCTGCAGCCGCTCCAGGCTCAGGGACACGCTGTCCATGATATGGCCGCGCGAGGCACCCATGTCGTTGGGGCCCGGGCCCATGCGGCCGAACACCTTGGTCGCCAGCACCACGTCGCTGCGCTTGACGCCAAGGTCCTTCAGCGCCTGGCCGGTCATCAATTCGGAATCGCCGAAGGAATAGACATTGGCGGTGTCGATGAAATTGACCTTGGCTTCCAGCGCCCGCCCGATGAAACCGGTGGCGGTTTTCTGGTCCAGGGTGCCGATGGCGCCGCCGAAATAGTTGCGGCCCGAAAAGCCCCAGGTGCCCATGGCGATTTCGGAAACATAGAGGCCGGTGCGGCCCAGGCGATTGAACTTCATGACGTGACCTATTTCTTCGGTTCAGGGAGAGGGATGAATTCCTTGTCGTCACCCGGAATGAGGCCGAACTTGCCGTCTTTCCATTCCTGCTTGGCGCGCTCGATGCGATCTTTCGAGGACGAGACGAAATTCCACCAGATATGACGTTCACCGGGCAGCGGCGCCCCGCCCAGCAGCATCACCCGCGCGGTGTTTTCGGCGTAAAGCGTAACCTCTTCGCCCGGCTCCAGCGCGAGCATGGCGCCGGGGCCGTGTACTTCGGTGTCACTGGTATGCACCTCGCCCTCGATTACCAGGAAGGCGCGCTCTTCATGTTCGGCGGCGATATGCAGCGCGCCGCCCGGCGCGAAGCGGGCATCGGCATAGAAGATGGGCGAGAAGGTCTTGACCGGCGATGTCAGGCCAAAGGCGCTGCCCGCGATCAGCCGCAAGGTAACGCCGCCTTCATCGCGCTCCGGCAGGTCGGCAACGTCGAAATGCTGGAAGGCAGGCGGGGCTTCTTCGTCCGCCATGGGCAGGCCGATCCAGCTCTGGATGCCGTGCATGCGGTGGCCGCTTGCGCGCACCGCATCGCCGGTGCGTTCGCTGTGCGCGATGCCGCGTCCCGCGGTCATCCAGTTGACGTCGCCCGGCTTGATCTCCTGCACCGTTCCCAACGTGTCGCGGTGCATCTGCGAGCCGTCGAACAGGTAGGTGACGGTGGCCAGGCCGATATGGGGATGCGGTCGCACATCGATGCCCTTGCCGGGCGCGAACTCCACGGGTCCGAAATAATCGAAGAAGACGAAGGGGCCGATGCTGCGCCGCGCAATCTGCGGCAACAGGCGGGTGACGAAAAATCCGTCGCCCAGGTCGTGTGCTTTTCCGGTGATGGGGATCATGGCGCCAGCCTAGCGGCTGATGCGCAAAAGCTCTAGTCTGCGCGAAAATAATCGGGAGGGGTTCATGCTGCGCAGGTTTTTGACATCGGTTGGCTTTGCCGCGTTGCTGGCGGGTCCCGCCACGGCCAGGGATGGCGCCCTGCAGATGGTGTCCATCGATGTCGAAGGCGGCGGCGGCACCCTGTTCGTCACGCCGGACGGCAAGTCGCTGCTGATCGATACCGGCAATCCGGACGTCAGCCGCGCCACCGGCGACCATCCCAGTTCCGAGCGCATCGTGGCGGCGGCGAACGCGCTGGGCGTCAAGAAGATCGATTACCTGCTGACCACCCATTATCACGGCGACCATATCGGCGGCTTCGAGGGCCTGCTCAAGCGCATGCCCGTCGGCACGGTGATCGATCATGGCGAGAACCGGGAGACCAAGGCCTCGCCCGCGCCCAATGCGCCGGAAATCGACATGAAGAATCCGCCGCCCGGCTCCAGCGAATTCGGCTATCGCCATTATCTCGAACTGATCGGCAAGCGCCCGCATATCGTGGCCCGGCCCGGCCAGGTGTTCCACATTGGCGGCATGACCGTCACCATCGTGATGGCCGATGCCCAGCCCATCGCCAAACCGCTTCCCGGCGCGGGTGAGGCCAATCCGTCCTGTGCCGGCATGGAATCCATGGCCAACAATGGCGGCGAGGAAAATGCCCGCTCCACCGCTTCGGTGATTTCCTGGGGCAAGACCAGGATCGCGGCGTTCGGCGACCTGACCTGGGACCGGGAAAAGGACCTGTTCTGCCCCACCGATCGGGTCGGCCAGGTGGATGTGTACCTGGCCACCCACCACTGCACCGGCCTGTCGGGCAGCCCGGCGGCGGTCAATGCCCTGGCGCCGGTGGTGGCCATCGTCGGCAACTCCGCCCGCAAGGGCGCCGATGCCGAGCGGATGAAGACCATCAAGGCCAGCCCGCGCATCCAGGGCGTTTGGCAGCTTCACACCACGACGGTGGCCGCCGACATCAATGGCCCGGCCGAGATGATCGCCAATGAAAGCACCGACCAGACGAAGGACAAGTTCTTCGGCTTGCGCCTGCGCATCCAGAAGAATGGCGAGATTACCGTCATCAATGAGCGCAATGGATTCAACAAGACCTATGGGGCGAAATAACATGATCCGCAAAACACTTGCCGCCGCGTTGCTGGCGTCAGCTATGACCGTGCCCAGCCTCGCCGCTGAAGGCACGTTGAAGGTCGTGTCCATCGACGTGGAAGGCGGTGGCGGCACCCTGTTCGTCACCCCGGAAGGCAAGTCGCTGCTGATCGATTCCGGCTGGCCGGGCGGCGCGGGCCTGCTGCCGTCGCCCGACGGCGCCAAGAACAGCGCCGACCGCATCGCGGCGGCGGCGAAGAAGCTGGGCCTGAGCAAGATCGATTATGTGATCACCACCCACTATCACATGGATCATGTCGGCGGCATCCAGGAACTGGTCGCGCGCATTCCGGTCGACACTTTCATCGACCATGGCCCCAATGCCGAGCATCTCAAGCCCGGCGAGGTGGTGCCGCCCGATCTGGCGGGCGGTGCGCCGGACCAGCTCTATCCGAAATATCTGGAGACCATAAAGGGACACAAGCACATCGTCGCCAAGGCGGGGCAGGTGATCCCAATCGGTTCCATGACCGACACCATCGTCTCCAGCGACGGCGTGGTCCTGTCCAAGCCGCTGCCGGGCGCGGGCCAGAAGATCGCGGCCTGCGACACGGCGGAAAGCAAGAGCACCAAGGATGTCGGCGGCGAAGAGAACCGGCGCTCGGTCGCCTCGCTCCTGCGCTTCGGCAAGGTCTCCATCGCCATGTTCGGTGACCTGAGCTGGGACAAGGAACGCGAACTGTCCTGTCCCATCGGCAAGCTGGGCCATGTCAATCTGCTGATCGTCACCCAGCATGGCTCGGTGATCAGCAGCAACCCGGCCTCCATCGCCGACATGCATCCCGACATCGCGCTGATGGGGTCTGGCGGCAAGAAGGGCGGCGACGCCGATCCCATCAAGGTGGTGAAGGCTTCGCCGGGCCTGATGGGCTTCTGGCAGACCCATGAAAGCTTCGCCCATCCCGAATGGAGCGGCGACAAGAACATGATCGCCAATCTCAATCCGCCGGCCGGCGCCATCGCCGCCCATGCCAAGCAGATGTTCACCTCGCCCCCGGATGAGGGACATGCGATCCATGCCGAGATCACGAAGGACGGCAAGGTCACCATGACCAACGACCGCAACGGGTATTCGAAGACGTATCAGGTCAAGTGAGACTGTTAATCGGCGCTGCCCTCGCGGGATTGCTGGCGGTGGCTCCGGCCCTGGCGCAGGGTTCGCTGAAAGTTGTCTCGATCGACGTGGAAGGCGGCGCTGCCACCCTGTTCGTCACGCCCGAAGGCCAGTCGCTGCTGATCGATACCGGCTGGCCTAAGGGCTTTGGCGAGATGCCGTCGCCGGATGGCTCGCGGGAAGCCGCCGACCGTATCGTGGCGGCGGCGAAGCGGTTGGGCGTGACCAAACTCGATTACGTGATCGTCACCCATTATCACGACGATCATTCCGGCGGCGCCGGGGCGCTGGTGGCGCGCATTCCGGTCGGCACCTTCATCGATCATGGCGACAACACCGATCCGCTGAAGCCCGGCACACCGCCGGAGCGCGTGATCAACACGGCGGCAGGGCAGTATCGGCGTTACCTGAAAGCCATCAAGGGCCACAAGCGCATCATCGCCAGGCCGGGCGATGTCATCCGCATCGGCTCGCTCACCGATACCATCGTCGCCAGCGGCACCAAGATTGTCACCGCACCGCTGCCAGGCGCCGGCCAAGCCAATCCGCATTGCGACGTGCCGGGCAAGGGGTTGGGGCAGGGCGAGAATGCCAGCTCGGTGGCCTCGCTCCTGCGCTTCGGCAAGGTGACCATCGCCCAGTTCGGCGATCTGTCCCGGGATGTCGAACATGCCCTGGCATGCCCGGTGGACAAGATTGGCAGGGTGAACCTGTTGCTGGTGACCCAGCATGGCTCGGCCAAGGTCTCGTCCAATCCGGCGCAGGTGTCGGCCATGCGTCCCGACGTGGCGATCATGCCCAATGGCGGCAAGAAGGGCGGCGATCCCGAAGCCATCGCCATCGTCGCGGCGCAAAAGAGCGTGCAGGGCTTCTGGCGGCTGCATGAGAATTATG
>CANGRN010000015.1 GCA_947455695.1 Alphaproteobacteria bacterium | reverse complement strand
GCCAGTGCCGTGCTGGGCGGGGCCGACCTGGCGCGCTGGGACGATTGCCGCGCGCGGGTGACCGCCGCCGTGCGGGACACCAGTGCCGTGATCGCGCCGCTGACCTTCATGCCGTTCTGCGATGACGGCGCGCTGCGGCGGGCCTGCAGCGAGGCTTTTGCCGCCGATCGGGTCCCCATGCCGGCCGCGCCGCTATGGAATGGCGAACGCTATGGTCATGACCGTATCCGCGTCGCCTATCTGTCGTCGGATTTCCACCAGCATGCCACCGCTGCGCTGATCGCCGGCCTGATCGAGCGGCATGATCGCAGCCGCTTCGAGATCACCGGCATTTCCTTCAGCCGCGACGATGGCAGCGCGATGCGCGCACGGCTGATAAAGGCTTTTGACCGTTTCGAGGACGTTCGCGCCCTGGACGACACGCAGGTGGCGCAGCTGTTGCGCACGCGGGAGATCGACATTGCGGTGGACCTGAAAGGCCATACCGAAGGCGCGCGCCCCGGCATCCTGGCGCACCGCCCCTGTCCGGTACAGGTGAATTACCTGGGATATCCCGGCACCATCGGCGCGCCATGGCTGGACTATATTCTGGCCGACCCGATCGTGCTGCCGCTCAGCGATCAGCCTTTCTACAGCGAGAAAATCGTCCACCTGCCGCATTGCTACCAGGTCAATGATTCCAGCCGCCTCATTGCTGACGACACGCCCTCGCGCGCCGAGGCGGGGTTGCCGGCAAGCGGCTTTGTCTTCTGCTGCTTCAATGCCGCCTGGAAGATCACGCCGCAGATGTTTGCCATCTGGATGCGGTTGCTGGCGTCCGTGCCGGGCAGTGTGCTTTGGCTTCTGGACGATAACGACTCCGCGCGCCGCCATCTGGGCATGGCCGCAAAGGCGCATGGCATCGATCCGGCGCGGCTGGTGTTCGCGGCGCGCGCGGAACCGGCGGCACATCTGGCGCGCCACCGGTTGGCGGACCTGTTTGTGGATACGCTGCCCTACAATGCCCACACCACCGCCAGCGATGCGCTGTGGACCGGTCTGCCGCTGGTCACCGCTTTGGGCAATCAGTTCGATGGGCGGGTGGCGTCCAGTCTGCTTGCCGCCATCGGCCTGCCTGAATTGGCGGCGCCGAGTCTAGAAGCGTACGAAGCTTTGGCCTTGGCGCTGGCGCGCGATCCCGCCCGTCTGGCGGGCATGAAGGCGCGGCTGGCGCAAAATCGCCTGTCCAGTTCGCTGTTCGATACCGACAGCTTCCGCAAGGCCATCGAGGCGACCTATCAGGGCATGCTTTTCCCCGGTAACTTGCTCTAGGCGCTTGATTTTGTTTCAATTGCGCCAAGGCGGCTGGTTATTGCCGCCATGGGGGGCAAGGGAGAGCGTATGCGTCATTTGTGGTGGCTTTTGGTGCCGGTCTGCGCAGTTCTGGCCGCGCCCGCCCAAGCCCGTCCGCGCGATGAGGCGCTGTCCGGCGCGTTCCGTTGCGCGGTGATTGCCGATTCCCATCAATGGCTGGATTGCTATTACGGCGCCGCCCAGCCGGTGCGCGCCGCTTTGGGCATGCCGCCTGCGCTGCCTGCCCAGGTCAAGCTGGCGGCGGTCCCGCCCGCCGGCGGCGCGCCGCGCGATGAAGCCGCGCGCGACGATGTGATGACCGGCGCCGCCGGTTGCAACCGCGTGGCCGGCGACCGTCCCTGGCTGGATTGTTATTATGGCGCCGCTGCGCCGATGCGCGCCGTGCTGGGTCTTGCCGGCGGCAAGCAGGTCGCACCGCGCCCCGCGCCGCCGATGGATTATGTGCCCCCGCCGCGCGCCATTGTGCCGGCGCCCGCGCCGTCCGGTCCCCCGCCCATGCCGCGCCGCCGCGGCGGGTTGTTGAACGGCGTGTTCAACGACGTCAAACCTATCGTGCGCAGCGTGCCGATGCAGTCCTTTACCCTGGATCGCAGCGGCGCCTTTACCGTCGTCCTGGCCGATGGCCAGGTGTGGGAACAGAATGACGAGGACGAGGCGCATCATCCCGCCCATTTCGGCAGGGTCGGCCCCAACACACGCGTGACCATCTCACCCGATGCGATGAACACCTACACCATGACGGTGGATGGCCAGCAGCGCATGTACAAAGTGCATCGCGTTAAGTAGGCCCCCATCCGTCGCAACTCGACCCGGCTCCGCCGGCATCTCGTTGCACCGTTCGCCTCGCTAGCGGGGGAAGGAAGCTAGCGGATGCTGACGGTCGCTCGGCGGAATGCCTCGCTCGAGATTCTCAAACCTTGGCGCGCGGATCGTGTTTGGCCAGTCGCGCCATCAGGTAATCCACTTCGCTGCGCGTCTCGGCCGAGAAGGCCGGGGCGGGCTTGCGCATCGCCGCGGTGGAGAGGATGCCGCGCTTCTGCAGCACATATTTGCGCACCGCCAGCCCCACGCCGGGCTGATGGTCATAGCGCAGCAGCGGCAGGTGCGCGTCGAACAGGTCATGGGCCTCATCGCGCTTGCCCGCCTTGTTCAGCCTGACCATCTCCACCAGCATGTCGGGGAAGGCATAGCCGGTATTGGCGCCGTCCACGCCGCGGTCCAGCTCGAAATCGAAGAACAACCCGTTGTTGCCGATCAGGATGGAGATCTTGCGCATCGAGCCGTCCTTCTCCCAGCCGCGCAGGGTGGTGATCTTGTCCAGACCCGGCCAGTCCTCATGCTTGAGGATCGCCAGCGAGCGATTTTCCGTCACCACGCGCTTCACCACGCCGTTGGACATGACGACGCCGGTGGAATGGGGATAGTCCTGCAGAACCCAGGGCACATCGCTGCCGATGGCCTCCACGGCATTGCGGAAATAGCCGGTGATCTGGTCGTCGGTCTTCAGGCCCGCGCCGGGCGCGATCATCACCGCGGCCGCGCCCATGTCCATCACCTTGCGCGACAAGGAGCGCATGGCGGCAAAGCCGGGGGCCGAGACGCCCACGATGATGGGCTTGCCATTCGCGCGCTTGATCACGCGGCTGGCGAGCGCCAGGGCTTCCTCGGCATCCATCTTGGAGGCTTCGCCCAGCACGCCCAAAATGGTGAAACCGTTGCAGCCGGCTTCGAAATAGAAGTCTGTCATGCGGTCGACCGAGGTCCAGTCGATGGCGCCGTCCTCCAGGAAGGGTGTGGGGGCGATGGAATAGACGCCGCAGGCGCTGGTATCGAGTTTCATGAAAAGGTCCTTGTTCTCATTCGCGGATTTGGCCCCTGAAATACCAATAATATTGGGCCGGCGCCACGGGGCGGGCATTGACGCTCCCCGCACCCGGCTTAGACTTTCCGCGGGGATAAAATGGGGAATGGCCATGCAAATCCAATCGCACCTGGTGGCGGGTCTGATGCTGTCGTCGGCGCTTGTGTTGAGCGGTTCGGCGCTGGGGCAGGGCAGTCAGGCCGATGTCCTGATCACCGGGGGCACGGTCTATGACGGCTCCACCGCCAAGCCCTTCACCGGCGATGTGGCGATCAGCGGCGACAAGATCGTGTATGTCGGCCCCAAGGCGCCCATGGGCGCCCGGCGCACCATCGATGCCAAGGGCATGATTGTCTCGCCCGGGCTGATCGACGCCCATACCCATGCCGACCGCTTTGTCGATGCGCCCGACAAGTCCCAGCGCGCCAATCCCGCCTGGACCATGCAGGGCGTCTCCACCGTGTTCATCGGTGTGGACGGCAACGGCACCCCGGACCTCAAGGCCAAGTTCGCCAAGTACAGCGCCGGCGGCATCGGCACCAATGTCGTGTCCTATGTCGGCTTCGGCAATGTCAGGAAACAGGTGGTCGGGGACGCGGCGCGCGCCCCCACGCCCGAAGAATTGGCGCGGGAGCAGGCGCTGGTGGTCAAGGGCATGTGCGAAGGCGCCATCGGCCTGTCCGGCGGGCTCTTCTATGCGCCGCAGAATTTCGCCAGGACCGATGAAGTGGTCGCGCTGGCGAAGGAAGCGGGAAAGCGTGGCGGCATCTATGACACCCACCAGCGCGATGAATCGACCTATTCCATCGGCCTGATCGCTTCCACCAAAGAAGTGCTGCAGATCGGCCGCGAAGGCGGCATCCCGGTGCATTTCTCGCACATCAAGGCGCTGGGCCATGACGTGTGGGGCAAGTCGGGCGAGGTCATCAAGCTGATCGAACAGGCCCGCGCGTCGGGCCAGAATGTCACCGCCAACAATTATCCCTGGCTGGCGTCCAACACCGGGCTGGACGCGGCGTTGGTGCCGCGCTGGGCGTCGGACGGCGGCGCGCCCGCCATGCTGAAGCGGTTCGATGATCCGGCGCTGATGCCAAAAATCAAGGCTGAGATGGCCCAGAACCTGGACCGGCGCGGCGGGGCGCAGGCGATCCTGATGTCAGCAGCCATTTCCGATGTCGACAAGGTGGCGCCGGCGCCGCCCCGGTCCTTTACCGGAAAATATCTCAATGTCATTGCCAGGGAATGGAAGATGGACCCGGTGGATGCCGCCGTCCGCATCCTGCGCGAGACCAAGGGCCACGCTTCAATAATATCCTTCAACATCAACGAAGCTGACCTGCAGAATTTCATGAAGCAGCCCTGGGTGGTGACCAGTTCGGACGGCAGCGCCGGCCATCCGCGCGAATACGCCACTTTCCAGACCAAGTTCGCCGAATATGTGAAGAAGAAGCACGTCATCGACACGGCCTTCTTCATTCGCAATTCCAGCGGGCTTACGGCCGACATTTTCAAGCTGGACCGTCGCGGCTATCTGAAGAACGGTTATTTCGCCGACGTGCTGGTGTTCGATCCAAACCGTTATGTGCCCAAGGCCGATTACATCCATCCCGCGGTGCTGTCCGAAGGTGTGCAGGAACTGTTCGTCAATGGCGTGGCGGCGGTGGACAATGGCAAGCCGACCGGGGCTGTGGCGGGGCGGCCCTTGCCGCACACCCCGCCCGCCGGCACCTGCAAATAGGTTATTTGCCGATCGTAATGGTCAGGCTGGCAACACCGGCGACGTTGCAGGTCAGCACGTCGCCGGCCACCACCGGTCCGACACCGGCCGGCGTTCCGGTATAGATCAGATCGCCCGGGGCCAGCGCCATGGACTGGGAAATAAAGGCGATCACGTCGGCCACCGGCCAGATCAGCTCTTTCAGATTGCCGTCCTGCTTCACCGCGCCGTTCACCGTCAGGTAAATGCGGCCTTCCGCGGGATGACCGATCTTTGAAGCCGGGTGAATGGCGCTGCAGGGCGCGGAACGGTCGAAGCCCTTGCCCCAGTCCCAGGGGCGTTTCTTGTCCTTGGCTTCCTGTTGCAAATCACGGCGGGTGAAGTCGATGCCGACGCCGTAACCAAAGACATGCTCCAGCGCCTCTTCGCGCGCGATGTTGCTGCCGCCCTTGGCGATGGCCACCACCAGTTCGACCTCATGCTGCAGGTCCTTGGTCTGGGGCGGATAGGGAATGGTGCTGCCATCCGCCACCAGCGCGTCCGCCGGCTTGCAGAAGAAGAAGGGCAGTTCGCGGGTGGGATCGGCGCCCATTTCGCGGGCATGGTCGGCATAGTTGCGCCCGACGCAGAAGATGCGGCGCACGGCAAAGCGGCGCGTCTCGCCCGCGACCGCGACGGAAGCTTGCGGCGGCGGCGGAAGAATGTAGGCGTCTGTCATGTCGATCTTTCTGTTGCGTCGCAACATGGATGTGAGAGCCATAAACTACACAAAACTTGCCGTTTTCGCCTCACCCACTTAGGTTCGCGCCAACGAAAAAAGACTTTGAACCTAAGGGGAAAGACTATGGATAGACGTAAATTTTTCGGTGCGGCGATGGCCAGCACCGCTGCTGCGGGCATGGTGGCAGCCAAGGACGCCAAGGCGCAGGACGCGGTGGCCCGCGCCGCCCGCGGCATGCCGTCGCCCAAGATCCGTGACGTGTCCGTCATTGAATGCGCCCCCCAGGGTGTGCGCCTGACCGTGGTCAAGGTCACCACCGACCAGCCCGGCCTGTATGGCTATGGCTGCGCCACCTACACCCAGCGCGCCGACCTGGTGAAGCCGGCGGTCGAGAAGTACATCCGCCCGTTCCTGATCGGCAAGCCGGCCGACCGCATCGAAGACACCTGGCAGATGCTCTACAACTCGTCCTATTGGCGCAACGCGGCCGATCTGAACAACGCCATGTCGGGCGTGGACCAGGCGCTGTGGGACATCAAGGGCCGCCAGGCCGGCCTGCCGGTCTATCAGTTGCTGGGCGGCAAGGCGCGCGAGGCAATCGACACCTACGGCCATGCTTCGGGCAGTGAAATCCCGGAGGCCATCGACGCCGCCAAGAAGTATATCGCCCAGGGCTTCCGCCATGTCCGCATCCAGGTCGGCGTGCCCGGCATGGCCGGCTATGGCAGCCGCGCCGGCGGCACCCGCATCCCGGCGCTGCACAATGCCCCGGTGTTCGAGCGCGAAGGCGCCAAGCGCCGCGCCCTGGCGCTGTTCGAAGCGGCCCGCAAGGAGCTGGGTCCGGAGATCGAGCTCTTGCACGACGCCCATGAGCGCTACACGCCCAGCGAAGCGGTCCAGCTCTGCAAGGACCTGGAACAGTATCGCCTGTTCTTCCTGGAAGATCCGCTGTCGCCCGAAGACATCATGTGGTTCCCCAACATCCGCAACCAGACCTCCACGCCGCTGGCGATGGGCGAGCTGTTCAACTCACCCCATGAATGGACGCCGCTGATCAAGGACCGCCTGATCGACTATATGCGCATGCATATCTCGCAGATGGGTGGCCTGACCCCGGCCCGCAAGGTCGCGGCGTTCGGCGAGATCTTCAACGTCCGCACCGCCTTCCACGGTCCGGGCGACGTCTCGCCCATCGGCCACATGGCGATGACGCACCTGAATCTCAGCATCACCAACTTCGGCATCCAGGAATATTCGGAAATGAACGACGCGACGCGGGAAATTTTCCACGGCGTGCCGGAAATGAAGAACGGCTATCTGTGGGCCAACGACAAGCCGGGTTGGGGCATGGAAATCGATGAAGCAGCCGCAGCCAAGCACCCCTTCAACCGCACCGATCCGATGAATGGCGGTTGGGGCGAAGTGCGCCTGCCGGACGGGCAAATCGTCAAGCAGTAAGTCCTGCTGCAAAGAAGAAGGCCCCGCATCGCGAGATGCGGGGCCTTTTTTCTTGGCGGTTTGCGGCCTGGCTTACAGGCCACGCACCTGGCGCAGCGCGATCTGCAGCATCGCGCGGCAATGGCCCACGTCATAGGCCCAGCCGGAGTTGGTGGTCTGGGCTTCCTTGGGGAGCAGCTTGTCGGTGTCCAGGCCGCGGGGATGCTCGGGGAAGATGGTGTGCTTGTAGTTGTTCTTCACCAGCAGCTTCATCACTTCGAACATGTCGTTGTCGCCGTCGTCCGGGAAGACTTCGGTATAGTCTTCGCGCGGCTTGCGCATCACGACATTGCGGAAATGCACCTGGCCGATGCGATTGCGGCTGGCCAGCCAGTTGCCCACCACGATGGGGTCTTCGCCCAGCTCGCGGGTGACGCCGCAGTCCCAGGTCATGGTGTTGGACGGCGAATTCACCGTTTCCACCAGGCGCTTCCAGTCGTTGAAGCTGTTCAGCACCTGGGCCGAACCGCGGCTCATCGGCGCCGGCGGATCGTTGGGATGCACCGACATGATGACGTTGTTCTTTTCCGCCACCGGGATCACTTCCTTGAGGAAGTAGGTCATGTGCTTCCAGGTATCTTCGTAATTCTGTACCGCACCGTCTGCCGGCAGCGGCGGCAGGTTCTTCATGCGGTCATATTTGAACTCGGAATAGCCGGCGCCGCCGCGGCCCGGCACCTGCTGGTACCCGTCGGTGGCGCGGTGATTGTAGAAATTCCATTCCAGCACCGGAATGCCCAGCTTGCCCATATTGACGATGGTCTGCTTGATCTTGGCGATTTCCTCGTCCCGTCCCGGCAGGCCGCGCACGATCTTGTTCATCTCCGGATCCATGCCGCCCTTGTAGGACCATCGGATCATCATGATGCCGATATGCATGTCGTGCTTCTTGAGTGCGTCCACGCGCGGCTGCAGGTAATCCATGCCCCAGGGCTGTTCCGGCACGGCCTGGGCGTCGATCCAGTTGATGCCGAGCTGCTTGATGCGGATCGCCTCCGGCTCGCTCAGCATGTCGTCCATGTAGATGGTGAGCTTGGGGGTATCGGGGCCTTCCTGCGGCTGGCCGATGCGCTTGTTGGGCTTGGGATTGTAAGGCGCGTCCGGTCCCTGGGGCGTCTGCGCCAGGGCGGGCGCATAGGTCGCCGCGGCCGCGGCAGCGCCGGCCAGGAACGATCTGCGGATCATGCCATGGCGCGAAAATTTCTTGTCGTCGATCATTCTATTCCCCTGCGTTCACGGCGTTTCTCGCGCCTGATTGTTGTCGGTCGAAGGTATCAACTTCGCCGCTGACGGCAAGTCACCCGGGCATTACCAGGGGATTTCCTTGGCGTATTTGTGGATGACGTCGGCGAAGATGGGCATGGCCTTGTCATGGGCGTCCCTGGAGGTCGCCACCAGGGTGAAGGCCAGCAGGATGTCGCCTTCCTCGGCATAGCCGACGGTCTTCCAGTTGCCGCCGGTTGCAGGTGCGAAGGTCACCACCGTGAAGGGCAACTTGTCCCGGTCATAGATATCTGCCTGCTTTTGCGCCGTGGCGCCCGAATTGGCAGCCTGATCGGCGGACATGAACTCGGCAAGGCTGCGGCCCTGGCGTGGGAAGCCCCGGGCCTCGATCTTCATCGCGGTGGTGGCCGGGTCCGCGCCGTCGGGAATGATGACATTGGCCGCCAGCCTCATGCTGGCGTCCTGGTCCTGGTGCCATTCGTCGATGGTCTCCAGCTTGGGCCAGGATTTCATCCCGCCGTCGGGGGTGGGGAATTGCAGCATTTCGGCGCCCGCCGGCGCCAGGCAGAGGGCGGCCAATGCCGCCCCCAGAAGGGCGCCGCGGCGGAGCAAAACGAGCATGGTCTGCCTTCCTTGTGTTCGCGGCAGTTTCATCCAGCCCATCTGGCGGGGCAAGGCCGGGAACCCTCTGTTGCAGCGCCGAAGGGCTGGCCCCCAGCGGCAAATTATGGATGGGTGGCACCTCGGAGGCGGCTATAAGACCGCCTCGTTCAGGTCATGGAGCGTTCCCAAGTGAAAATGTCCTTCCGCTGGTTCGGCGACAGCGATCCGGTTTCCCTGCAATACATCAGCCAGATCCCCGGCATGCACGGCATCGTCTCGGCCATCTATGACGTGCCGGTGGGCGAGGTGTGGCCGCTGGACAAGATCCTGGCCTTGAAGGCCAAGGTGGAAGCGCATGGTTTCGCGCTGGACGTGATTGAATCCGTGCCGGTGCATGAAGACATCAAGCTGGGCAAGCCCAGCCGCGACAAGCTGATCGCCAATTACCAGGAAACCATCCGCAATCTTGGCAAGGCCGGGATCAAGGTCATCTGCTACAATTTCATGCCGGTGTTCGACTGGACCCGCACGTCCCTGGCCAAGGAATTGCCGGACGGCTCCACCACCCTGACCTTCAGCACCGCCGAAGTCGACGCCATCGATGTCAGCAAGGGCATTTCGCTGCCCGGCTGGGACCAGAGCTATCATGTCGACGAGCTGAAAAGCCTGCTGGCCGAATATGCGCAGGTGAGCGAGGAAAGGATGTGGGAGCATCTGTCCTATTTCCTGAAAGCCATCGTGCCGGTGGCCGAGGAAAGCGGCATCAAGATGGCCTGCCATCCCGATGATCCGCCGCGCCCCATCTTCGGCCTGCCGCGCATCGTCAAGAACCGCGACGATCTCGCCCGCCTGCTGGCGATCGTCGACAGCCCCGCCAATGGGCTCACCTTGTGTTCGGGTTCGCTGGGCGCCGGTCCCCAGAACAATGTCGAGGCGCTGGTGCGCGAGTTCGGGGCCGCGGGCCGCATCCACTTCGCCCATCTGCGCAACGTCAAGGTCAACGAGGCCGGCGATTTCGAGGAGACGGCGCACAAGTCCGAATGCGGATCGCTGGACATGGCGGCGATCGTCAAGGCCTATCACGATGTCGGCTATGAAGGTTATGTGCGGCCCGATCATGGCCGCATGATCTGGGGCGAAACCGGCAAGCCGGGTTATGGCCTGTATGACCGGGCGCTGGGCGCCGTCTATCTCAATGGCCTTTGGGAAGCGACGAGCAAGTTCGCGCCTTGAAAGCGTAACAACAAGAATGTCTGGGGGGAACATGCCGAAGATACGCTGGCTGATGATCGGCATGTGCTTTCTGGCCAATGCGATCAGTTATATCGATCGCGCCAATCTGGCCATCGCCGCGCCGGCCATCCGCGCCGAACTTGGCATCAATGCCGCCGAAATGGGCTTGGTGCTCAGCGCCTTCTTCTGGACCTATGCCTTGATGCAGTTGCCGGCCGGCTGGTTCATCGACCGGCTGGGGGTGCGCATCTCCCTTGCCTTCGCCGTCACTTGGTGGTCGCTGTTCACCATCGCCACCGGCGCCGCGCGGGGCGTGACGCAATTCATCGGGGCGCGGCTGATGCTGGGGGTGGGCGAGGCTTTCTCGCTGCCATCATTCACCCGCGTCGCCTTCAACTGGTTTCCGCGCAGCGAACGCGGCATGGCGTGCGGCATCTTCAACAGCGGCTCGACCACGGGATCGGCGCTGTCGCTGCCGGTGGTCACGGCCCTGATCGTGGCGGTCGGCTGGCGCGGTGCCTTTGCCGTCACCGGCATCCTGGGCATCGTCTGGGTGCTGGCCTGGTGGTTCATCTATCGCGATCCGGAAAAATACCGCGCCATCGCCCCGGCGCAGGTGGATGCACTGCTGGCGCAGCGCGGCATGCCCGCGGCGCCGGCGGCCACGGCGAAGATTTCCTGGCTGGATTTGTTTCGCTATCGCTCCATCTGGGGCCTGATGATCGGGCTGTTCTGCCTGAACTTCGCCATCTATTTCTTCATCACCTGGTTTCCCTCCTACCTGTTGCAGGCGCGGGGCTTCTCGCTGGCCTCGCTGGGAACGCTGGGCATGGTGCCGGCGCTAATGGCGATCCTGGGCAACTGGCTGGGCGGCTATACCTCCGACCGGCTGCTGAAAATGGGCTGGAGCCCGACCAAGGCGCGCAAGACCTGCCTGGTGGGGGGCATGCTGACGGCGTCGTCCATCGGCGCGTCGGCCTTTGTGGACAGCACCATGATGTGTCTGGCCCTGTTCAGCCTGGCCTATGCGGCGCTGTCCTTCACCGGCGCCAATGTCTGGACTGTGGGCAGCGAAATCGCGCCGACCCAGGACCATGTCGCGTCCATCGGCGGAATCCAGAACTTCGCGGGAAATCTCGCGGGCATCCTGATCACCACCTTTACCGGCGTGATGCTGGTGCTGACCAAGGGCTCGTTCCTGATCCCGCTGGCGGTGGCGGGCGGGCTGTGCGTGGTGGGCGCGCTGTCCTACCTGTTCATCGTGGGCAAGGTTGAGCCGCTGCCGCTGCTGCCTAAGCGGTAAGAGGCTTCATCCAGCCAAGTCCTTCGACGGTGGTAGTCGCAGGCTTGTACTCGCAGCCGATATAGCCGGTGTAACCCATCGCATCGATGGCGCGCAGCACCTTGGCGTCATCCAGCTCGCCGGTGGTGGGCTCATTGCGTCCAGGCACCGAGGCGATCTGCATGTGATCGATCATCGGCATCAGGTGTTCGAGCCCGCGCATCACATCGCCATGCAAAATCTGGCGGTGATAGATGTCGAACTGAAAGCGCAGGTTGGGAAAATTCAATTCGGTGATGATCTGCTCGGCCAGATGGAAGTCGTTCATCAGATAGCCGGGAATGTCGCGATTGTTGATCGGCTCCAGCAGCACGGTGAGATCGTGCAGCTTCTCGCAGGTGTACCGGATGGAATCCTTATAGGTCGCCAATGCTTCGGGTCCCGAGGCGATTGAGGCCATCAGATGCACCCGCGTGCAGCCGGCCGTGTCGGCATAGATGCGCGCCTGATCCACCGCCTTGCGGAAATCTTCTTTGCGCTCGGGCAGCGCGGACAGG
>CANGRN010000014.1 GCA_947455695.1 Alphaproteobacteria bacterium | reverse complement strand
GGTGGCGCGGTTTATCTGGGCAGCGACACCAGTGCGACGCCAACTCCCTACGGCGTCATCCAGACGATGACACAGCTGCAGAACATTAACACGACAGGTCTGTCTGGTTCCTATGTTCTGGGCAACGATCTGACAGCAGGGGGCACGAATTTCACGCCGATAGGTAATGGAAGCAACGCATTCACCGGCGTGTTCAATGGTCTGGGCCGCGTGATTAGTGATCTGACAATCAACCTGCCAGGTAACGACTATGTCGGCTTGTTTGGCTATGTAAATAGCGGCACCATCAGTAATGTCGGACTGTTGGCGGAGACAGTTACCGGTCGCGGTGGTTTCAGCAGTTTCTTCGACGGTGTCGGCGGGCTGGTTGGATTCAATTCTGGCGGTACGATTAGCGACAGCTACGCGACGGGAACAGTTTCGGGCTCAACCAATGTCGGCGGGCTGGTTGGTCTCAACTATAATGGCTTGATTAGCGACAGCTACGCGATTGGAGTGGTTGCGGGATACGGCCTAAACGTTGGCGGGCTGGTTGGCTCTAATTACCACGGCGCGGTCAACACTAGCTATGCGGCGGGGTCGGTTTTTGGAAACCTCTATGTCGGCGGGCTGGCTGGCGGAAATTCCAACGGCTCTATCAGAGACAGTTACGCGACGGGGGCAGTCTCAGGGAGCTCCCACGTCGGCGGGCTGGCGGGCTCTAATACCTTAGGCGCGATCAGCTCCAGCTACGCGATGGGGGCAGTTTTGGGATCAGGCCTAAACGTCGGTGGGCTACTTGGCTCCAATAACGGCGGAGCGATCAGCGACAGCTACTGGGACACGGTGACATCGGGGCAGGTGGCAGGTGTTGGTGCTGGTACCAATTTGGGCGTCACTGGACTTACTACGGGGCAATTGGCCGCCCATTTGCCCGCTGGTTTTTCGTCGAGTGTATGGGCTAATGCTAACAACCAGACGACCCCATATCTGCTAGCTGGAGCGTCCTTCAGAACGATCGCTGGGGTGGTTTATCTGGGCAGCGACGCGAGTGCCACGCCGACGCCTTACGGCGTCATTCAGACGATGGCGCAGCTGCAGAACATCAACACAACAGACCTTTCTGGCTCTTATGTTCTGGGCAAGAGCCTAACAGCGGCCAGCACGAATTTCACGCCAATTGGTAATAGTAACACCCCATTTTCTGGCGTGTTAAATGGCCTGGGTCAAACGATCAGCAACCTGACGATCAATCGGCCGGATGACGACTATGTCGGCTTGTTCGGTCAGGTAAATGGCCGCGGCACGATCAGCAATGTCGGATTGTTGGCTGCCTCAGTTACCGGCCGCTACTTCGTGGGCGGGCTGGTTGGCAGCAACTACGGCACCATTAGAAGCACCTACGCTAACGGTGCGGTTACGGGTTCGGCGATAGTCGGCGGGCTGGTTGGTGTCAACCAAGGCGCGATCAGCGCTAGTTACGAGACTGGTGATGTTACGGGTTCTAACGCCGTCGGTGGTTTAGCCGGCTCGGACTTTGGCACGATCAGCGACAGCTACGCTAAGGGTACGGTTTCCGGCTCAGCTAGCGTCGGCGGGCTAGTTGGCTTCATTTTCAACGGTACGATTACTGACAGCTACGCGACAGGTGCGGTTTCAGGTTCGAGCGCCGTCGGTGGTTTGGCCGGCTACAACGATGGCACCATCAACGCTGGCTACGCGACCGGGGCGGTTACGGGTTCAACCAACGTCGGCGGGCTGGTTGGCAGCAACTACGGCACGATCAGCGACAGCTACGCTACGGGTGCAGTTGCGGGCTCAACTAATGTCGGCGGGCTAATTGGATATAACGACGGCACGATCATCGGCAGCCACGCGTCAGGTGCGGTTTCGGGTTCCCACTACGTCGGCTTGCTGGTTGGCTTCAATGTGTCGACAGGTACGCCGTTACCCGCGCCGGCACCTACGCCTACGCCCGCGCCTACGCCTACGCCTACGCCTACGCCCGCGCCTACGCCCGCGCCTACGCCTACGCCCGCGCCTGCGCCCACGCCTACGCCTACGCCCACGCCCGCACCCACGCATCTGACGATGCAGCTACCAGAAATTACAAATCCGATGGAATTTGGCGGCATTACAACCAACGCAGGTAAGCTAACTTACCCTGTGCTTAAGCCTGTTTCTGTATCCGTGATCCACGGAGGTGTGAACAGTCCCGGTGCCGGATCTAACTCATCCAACGCAGCAGTTAGCACTAACGGTGAGTAGCGCTAGAACTGCACCCCGCGCCGAGAAAGATATCGCGAAATGAACAGTCATGTATCCAGCAATAGGTTGTATCGAGTAGTTGCGCGAGGCTCTTGGCTTCTCGCCTCTTGTTGTATGGCTGTAATAAGCGCATCCGCTGCACTTGCCCAGGTGCCTCCGCCGAGCGCGGGTTCTATCCTCCAGCAGGCCGTCCCCCCACCAGTCCCAATGACCGCTCCCGGACAGGTTTTGACGCTTCCGGAACCCAGTCAGCAAGCGAACAATTCCACAATACAAATTCCAGTCAGTCACGTGGTCATTACTGGCAATCATCTGATACCGGATGATGTCTTGCATGCTCTGGTGCAGTCCGCGGAAGGCCAGCAGATAACGCTAGGGGGGCTCCGTGATTGCGTTAACCGCATCACTGACGCCTATCACAAAAAAGGTTATCCGGTTGCGTACGCGTATCTGCCAGCTCAGAAGATACAGGATGGCCTGATCAAGGTTCAGGTGGTCGAACCTACCTACGATGAGATAGTTGTCACGGGTGCTTCACGCCTGCGCCCAAGTGTGGTGAGAACTACGGTCGGTGTTCAATCCGGCGATGTTATTGAATCTGACACATTGCAGCGTGGGTTGCTGCTTCTAAACCAGACGCCGGGCGTACAGATTAAGGGAACGCTAATTCCCGGTGCGCATCCCGACACCAGCACACTGCAGATTGAAACCCAAGATCGACCGCTGATTAGCGCAGCGATATCAGATAACAATTATGGTAACAAATATACTGGCCCCTACCTGACCAATCTCAACTTGTCGCTCGCCGATCCGTTCGGCTTTGGTAGTTCGCTGTCAGTCAATGGGTTGATGTCAAATACCGGTGGACTGAAGTCGGACGGTTTTACGTTGATCTCACCCAACATCTGGGACGGGTTGCGGGCCGGTGTCTATGGTTCACAAAGTTTCTATAAGCTTGGCGGCTCGTTTAGTACTCTCGGTCAGGTAGGGCGCTACGCACAGATAGGCGGGGATTTGAACTTCCCGCTTATCCTGCAGCCGAGCCAGATTCTGAACTTACGTTTTGATGTGCTGCATGATTGGCTCGCGCAGAAGACCGAAAGTACAAGTGCTAACACTGCACAAGCGATCATGATTGAACGTTTGAGCCTGCAGGGCGCGTTCTTCGACAGTTGGAATGGCACCACCACAGCGAACCTTACAATTTCGCAAGGCAATAATTCTCCTAGCGGCGATGCAGCCAGTACAGCGTTGGCAGGCACAGCAGGATCTTTCCAGGTTCTGCAACTGGGGCTCGGCCGAACCCAGGGGCTCCCATATGATCTGCAACTGACAGCCAACCTAAGCGGTCAGCTATCCAGTAAAAACCTAGATAGTTCCCAGCAGTTCTTTATCGGTGGTCCTTATGGCGTGATGAGCTATGAAGCTGGCGATGGCGGCGGGGACGAGGGGTATTTGCTGAGGGCCGAACTCTCACATGAGTTGCCAATCCCGGATCTACCTGGTCAGTTAATTGGCTCGCTACAGCTGCAGAATGGTACGATCTGGCTTCACCATTCGCTTTATCAGGGCGTAACTGGGCCGGAGCACGTGACCTTGACCGGTATAGGCTCTGGGATCTCCTATCACTGGGGATACTTCAGCATTAGTGGCTCTTATCTGAGGCGTATTGGAGCCAATGGCGCTCCTGGCTACAGCACCAATAAAAATCAGCTTTGGTTTCAGCTCGGCTTGTCGAGATAAAAACTTTTACTGTCCTTTGTGTCTGACACATGGATAAGAAACGAAAGAAATATGGACTTTAATATTTCCCTAAAATTTCAGCCGTCGCAGTGGTTCATCGGCATCTTGGCAGAGCTGAACGAGCAGAACGCCAACTGGACCGACGGTTCATACGACTGGGCGGCGCAAACCACCGACTTTCTCCACAACCCCGTTCCCTTGCCTGTTTTCGACGACGCAATGTTCAAAACGCCATTGAGCAAGCGCGCGGTCAACGACCTCCTGCACGTCGCGATTGCGCTGATGTCAGGAAATTATCATCTCGTGCGTAACTACATGCAGGCAATCCGCTTTGCTTTTGTAATCGGCTATCCCCGCAGCGGGGGAAGTTACCTGACCAAGGAAATGCTCCGCTCGATCGGGCTTGATCATAAGCGTGTCTCAGAAGCATTGGCCCATGATGGCTTCCCGGAATTGCGCGATATCTGGTACGACGCAAACGGTGGCCGGCAGTACTTCTATCTTCAAGACTCTATTTTCCAGACCGCTGAGTTTCTCGTTATCTCGAACCTTTATTATCAAAGGAAGGCCCGGCGCCATCCTCACGGCTATTGGCTGTCGCCCAAGAAAATGCACAAGCTCATCAACTGGGGTGGAAGCTTCAAAATGCTTCTCGGCGAAGGTAAGGCGGATTATTTTGTGACGATCCGTAATCCATTGCCAACAGCGATCTCAATTTATGAGAAGAGTGGTGGGCTGCCAGAGGACCGCCTGTTTCCGGTCAAAGCCTCGCGCAGTGCGATTGAACGCTGGATCGTGACGGACCTGATGATGTTGGGTTATGCCGCTGGAGATATTGCCAGAATGGAATATTTTGATGCTGTTCAAATCAGCTGGAGCAATTTTCATGCTCGTATGGCGACCTCAGGATTATTCTTGGGTGACCGTAAAGAGATCCGTTTGCTCCCATATGGTCGGGACACACTCGAAGATGTGGTGCGTGAATGTCGCGCTCAGAACTTCAATCCGGACCCACCCGAGCTATTGTTGATTCACGACAAGGCTATGGAATTTCCTGACTGGGCGGCTCGCTCAGCCATCGCGGTTGAAGCTATGGCTGACGTCTGGCGATCTCTCGGGCTTACGTTCCCAGAATTGAGCATGGCCTGACTGGTGTATGCGAATACATAAGTTTCCTTGCTGAACATAAACGTAAAAAGTCAGACAGCGAGTATTTAATGAAAAATAACATCGCGCGCGCGCCGCATAGTCCGCAGGAGTATTTTCAGCAGGGGGTGTCGCTGATGCAAGGGGGCGATACGCTGAGGGCGTTGGATGCTTACGGTGCGGCAATCGCTCTGGAATCATCATTTTGGCCTGCCTATCTTGAACGGGCGCGTGTCCGTCTTTTAGGTCAAGACTTTCATGCGGCGATAAAAGATTTAGAGGTGGTTGTCGCACTTGCGCCTAACGAGGTTGGCGCTTTCTTGGACTTGGGCAGGGCCTGGCAGGGTGTCAGATCTGCCGAAAGGGCCCGGGCCTGCTTTGCCCAAGCGATTAAGATCAACCCAAAGTTTTCTGAAGCTTACTATAATCTTGGGGTGCTTGATTATAATGATGGAAACATTGATGCGGCGATAGAGAATTACACACGTGCTATCGAGCTCAACCCGAATTTTGTGATCGCTTATTCTAATCTGGGTGTATCACTGCAGGCGCGCGAGGAGGCAGACAAGGCACTGGCGACCCTTGAGAAGGGGATTGCCATCGCCCCGCATGATCCCTCAGCCCATTGGAACAAGGCATTGCTGTTACTTCGCAATGGGCGCTACGCTGAGGGCTGGAAGCAATATGAATGGCGGTGGTCGGCGGGTAAGGCCGGCGATTACAGGCGGTTTCCAGGGCGGCCGCTCTGGCTTGGGGGCACCAAGATCGCAGGTAAGACAATTTTATTGCATGCTGAGCAAGGGCTCGGAGATAGCATCCAGTTTCTGCGCTACGTAACATTGGCGGCGGCGGCCGGAGCGCGAGTTCTCGTAGAGGTTCCCCAAACTCTGGTCAGCCTGACGCGGCGTATCAAAGGCGTTGCCGAGGTCATTCCGACGGGGGGCAAGCTGCCAGATTTTGATCTACACAGCCCCTTGATGAGCCTTCCGCTGGCATTCGGAACGACGCTTGAAAGCGTGCCTTGTGCAATCCCTTACATGAATTCGGATCTGGATCGTGTTTCGAAATGGCGTACTCGACTTGGTGAGGGCGCGCGGCGCAGTTCTAAGCGTGGGGCACGCGTGCGCCCTCGCGTGGGTCTGGTGTGGCGGGGTAACCCTATGCATGACGGAGATGCTGAGCGCTCCATGTCATTTGACATCTTGCGAGAAGGGCTTGCCCCTGGGGTAGATTATGTCTGCCTGCAAAAACCAATACCGGACGCAGACTTGAGTTTGGTTCAGTCAGTTGAGGGTGTGATCAATCTCAGTTCTGACCAAGAAAGCTTTGATGACGCCTGCGCGATAATTGAGCTTTGTGATGTGGTTATTTCGGTCGACACCGGAGTGGCGCACCTTGCTGGTGCGATGGGTAAACCTGTTTGGATCATGCTTCCACGTCGGGCAGAGTGGCGCTGGATGAAGGACCGGCCGGATAGCCCTTGGTATCCAACCGCTCGGTTATTCCGTCAGACAAGACAGGGTGACTGGAGTGACGTCGTCACAGCCATCCGCTCAGAACTGATTTCGTTATATCCTTTAGGTCAGCACCATCGGGGCCCATAGCTCGCTCGGCTATCAGCCCCGGTTCCTAAACGTGTCGCCGGCATGAACCCTTTTGGCTAGACGCTTGACCGCGTTTTGCATCTCTCGCCGCTACCACTCGAATGGTCAGCGCAGATATCGGCCCTGGGTCTCAACTAAGGTCTAACTCAATCGCAAATGGCGCCAGTTTTGGGCCATCATTGCATCGCTCATAGATCGAGACCGTAAGTCCAAAAACGGCCTCCGGAGAAAAACCTCCATGATCGGCCTGAAACCACCCGTTTTGCCGCCAGAAACTGACGGAGAATAGATTTTGTAGCCGACAAGGCTTTGAAACTTCGCGGCTATTTCTGGGATCTGGAGAATGCCACTTGGAGAGCAAACTGGGTGGCTGGGGGACTAGGATTCGAACCTAGACAGGCAGAGTCAGAGTCTGCAGTCCTACCGTTAGACGATCCCCCAAAAGCAGGGCTGACCCTACCGGGACCGCCCGTTTAGACCAGCCGCCAACCCCTTGCAAGGACGGCTTTTCACCTCAGTTTTGCTCCCGCATCCTCCCCCCGCCCGTGCTAGCTTGGGGGCGGCGCAGTCTGCGCCGGGCGCGGGAAAATGCACGGAAATCACCAGAAATCGCAGGAAGACGGGGGCAAAGCCGGCCCCCTGTTGGCGGTGCTCGACCTGGGGACCAACAATTGCCGCCTGCTGATCGCCGCCGAGGCCGCCCGGGGCAGCTTCCGGGTGGTGGATTCCTTCTCCCGCATCGTCCGGCTGGGCGAGGGGGTGGGGATGACGGGCCTCCTGTCCGAGGCGGCGCTGGACCGCACCATCGCGGCCCTGAAAATCTGCTCCGACCGCATCGCCAAGCACAAGGTCCAGCATGTGCGCTGCATCGCCACCCAGGCCGCGCGGCTGGCGCGCAATGCCGATGTGCTGGTGCGCCGCGCCCGCGAGGAAGCGGGGCTGGAGCTGGACGTCATCTCGGCGGAGGACGAGGCCGATCTGGCGGCGGAAGGCTGCGCCCCCCTGATCGGGCGCAAATACAAGGGCGCGCTGATTTTCGACATTGGCGGCGGTTCGACCGAAATCATCTGGCTGCAAAAAAGCCCCACCGGCCCACAGAAGAAACTGGCCGCCTCGGTGCCGCTGGGGGTGGTGAGCCTGGCGGAAAATTATGGCGCCGCCTCCACCAGCCGCATCGGCTTTGACCGCATGCGCGCCGACCTGCGCGCGCGCTTCGAGCCGTTTGCGAAGGAGATGGGCGAGGGGTTCGACGTGCGCAAGAACCACCTGCTGGGCACCTCGGGCACCGTCACGACCCTGGCCGCCATCGCGCTGAAACTGCCGCGCTACAACCGCACGCGGGTGGATGGCAGCTGGCATGAAACCACCCATATGCTGCGGGTGGTGGAACGGCTGGTGGGCCATGACACCGAGGCGCTGGCCGCCATCGGCAGCATCGGCCCGGAACGCGCCGACCTGATGCTGCCGGGCTGCGCCATCTTCACCGCCATCTGCTCGCTCTGGCCTTCGCCGGTGCTGCGCGTCGCCGACCGCGGCCTGCGCGAGGGCATGCTGCGCCAACTGAGCCGTGAATTGTCATGAAAAAAGAAGGCGATGCATCGGGGCGCGGGCGCGTGCCCGTGAAAGTCCACAAGGACCGGACCCGCACCCAGTCCAGCCGCACCTGGCTGCAGCGGCAGTTGAACGATCCCTATGTCGCCGCCGCGCGCTCCAAGGGGTATCGCAGCCGCGCCGCCTTCAAGCTGGTGGAGCTGGATGAGAAATTCCATTTCCTGAAAAAGGGCGCCAAAATTCTGGACCTGGGCTCCGCGCCCGGCGGCTGGAGCCAGGTGGCCGCCAGCCGCGGCGCCACGGTGGTGGCGGCCGATGTGCTGGTGATGGAAGAGATACCGAACGTCACGTTCTTCCAGGCCGATCTCACCGATCCCGATGTGCCGGCCATGCTGAAACAGGCGCTGGATGGTCCGGCCGACATCGTGCTGACCGACATGGCCGCGCCCACCACCGGCCACCGCGCCACCGACCATATCCGCACCATCGCCCTGGTGGAGATCGCGCTGGAAGTGGCCGAGGATACGCTCAGGCCCGGCGGCACCTTTGTCGGCAAGGTGTTCCAGGGCGGCTCGTCCAGCGAGCTTCTGGCGCGGCTGAAAAAATCCTTCCGCGAGGTCAAGCACGTCAAGCCGCCCGCCTCCCGCGCGGAGTCTGTCGAGCTTTACGTCGTCGCGCTTGGCTTCAAAGCAAAAAGCTCCGGCGCATAACGCCGGAGCTTTCGCCACGATAGAGAAGTGGTGTTCTTACGGAACGTGCTTCAGGCTGATCGAGCCGATGCCCGCCGCCACGTTCAGGCCGGTATTACCCGAAACGCTCAGCGGCTGCAGGGCGATGGACTTGTCCAGGCCGCCGATCAGCACGTTGGCGCCCACGCCCACGCCGACCGTCGCCTGCGCGCTGGCGCCGGCATATTCGCCTTCCAGGGCGCCGGGACGAACGTCAGAGGCCGGCGCGAACACGGCCCAGATCAGCTTGGCCTTGCTGGTGTAACCGATGTCCACGCCCCACTTGGAAATGGAGCCGGCATAATGCTCGACCGAAGCCTTGGTGGGCTCATACGAGCAGCGCAGGTCCTTGCTGGACCCGAAAACGAAACCCATGCCGCCGGCAACGTTGCAGGTCAGGGTGCCGACCTTCACGCCCGCAGGGGCGGCGGAGGCGGCGGACGCAATGGCAAGGCTGGTGACCGCAACGGCCGCGCCGAGCATCAAACGAAATGACTTCATGGTTTAGCTCCTGGGGTAAAATAGGGGACTCGGCCTCATGGACGGTCACAATCGCTACAACGCCGCGGAGCCTACATGGTTCCCGCCTAAAGCAGTAAATCCAGACTTTACAGGGATTTAAGCTGGCCGTTCGGGGGGCTCTTGCACCAAGGCCGGGGCGCTGATACAGCCTCGGCGCTCCAGAAGGAGCGCCCGTTTCATGACCAGCCCCACCATCCGCGAAGCCCTGACCTTCGACGATGTGTTGCTGGTGCCCGGCGCCTCTGAAGTCCTTCCCGGCCAGGTCGATACCCGCACCCGCCTCACCAAGACGGTCGAGCTGGGCATCCCGCTGATTTCCGCCGCCATGGACACCGTCACTGAAGCGGGCCTGGCCATCGCCATGGCCCAGGCCGGCGGCATGGGCGTGATCCACAAGAACCTGGGGATCGAGGAACAGGCCGAGCATGTGCGCCGCGTGAAGCGCTATGAGAGCGGCATGGTGGTCAATCCGGTGACCATCGGACCGGGCGCCACCCTGGCCGACGCCCTGTCGCTGATGGAGCGGCACCATATCTCCGGCGTGCCGGTGGTCGAGAATGTCGACGCCAAGGGCGCGGGCAAGCTGGTGGGCATCCTCACCAACCGCGACGTGCGCTTTGCCGCCGATCCGCGCCAGAAGGTGTCGGAGCTGATGACCCGGGACACGCTGATCACGGTGCGCGAAGGCGTGAAGCCGGACGAGGCCAAGCGCCTGCTGCACCAGCACCGCATCGAGAAGATCATCGTGGTGGACGATGCCTATCGCTGCGTCGGGCTGATCACGGTCAAGGACATCGAGAAGGCGCAGAAATATCCCAACAGCTGCAAGGACGATCGCGGCCGCCTGCGCGTCGCCGCCGCCACCGGCGTGGGCGAGGACGGCTATGCCCGCGCCATGGGCCTGATCGAAGCGGAATGCGACGTCATCATGGTGGACACCGCGCACGGCCATTCGCGCGGCGTGCTGGACGCCATCACCCGCATCAAGAAGGCCAGCAATTATGTCCAGGTGGCCGGCGGCAATGTCGCCACCGCCGAAGGCGCGCGCGCCCTGATCGATGCGGGCGCCGACGCCGTGAAGGTCGGCATCGGTCCGGGCTCCATCTGCACCACCCGCATCGTGGCCGGTGTGGGCGTGCCGCAGCTGACCGCCATCATGGACGCGGTCTCGGCGGCGCGTGACGCCGGCGTGCCGGTGATCGGCGATGGCGGCATCAAATATTCCGGCGACCTGGCCAAGGCGCTGGCGGCCGGCGCGTCGGTGGCGATGGTGGGCTCGCTTCTGGCGGGCACCGAAGAATCGCCGGGCGAGGTGTTCCTGTACCAAGGCCGCTCCTACAAGGGCTATCGCGGCATGGGCAGCGTGGGCGCCATGGCGCGCGGCAGCGCCGACCGCTATTTCCAGGCCGAAGTGCGCGATGCGCTGAAGCTGGTGCCCGAAGGTGTCGAAGGTCAGGTGGCCTACAAGGGCCCGGTGTCGAGCGTGGTGCACCAGATCATCGGCGGCCTGCGCGCTGCGATGGGTTACACCGGCTGCAAGACCATCGAGGAATTCCACAAGAAGGCGCAGTTCGTGCGCATCACCGGTGCGGGCCTGCGCGAAAGCCATGTCCACGACGTGACCGTGACGCGCGAAGCGCCGAATTATCATCCCGGCGGGCAGTAACTTCGGGCGCGGCATGTGGAAAACAGCCGCTCTTGCTCTGACATTTGTTGCGCTGGCGTTTGACGCACAGGCGCAAGTGCAGCCCGAATGGGCGCAGGTCGAAGCGGTGGAAGTGCGCGAGCGCCCCGGTCCCGCGGTCTGGCACCTGACGCGCGGCAATTCCGAGGTCTGGCTTTTGGGGCTGGCCGGCGCGCTGCCCAGGGACCTGGACTGGAACAAGCAGTATCTCTCCGAATTGCTGGACGGGGCGCGGGCCATCCTGATGCCGCCCAAGGCCGACATCGCCCTGACCGACATCGCCTGGTTCCTGATCCGCCATGGCGGCGAACTCAGCCTGCCGCGTGGCCAGAGTTTGGAAGACGGCCTGCCGGAGGATCTGCGCGCCCGCTTCATCGCCGCGCGCGATCGCGTCGGCGGCGATGCGGGCGATTACCGCACCGACATTCCCATCCGCGCCGCCATGCGGCTGCAGCAGGATTTGCGCGAGAAGCAGGATTTCTCCTTCCGCGAACCGCGTTCCACCATCGAGAACCTGGCCTATCGCAAGCGCATCAAGAACGATCCTGTGACCCGCTTCCAGGCTATGGATGCGATCCGCGAGGTGCTGACCCTGACACCGCAGCAACAGCGCGCCTGCCTGGCGCAGGCCGTGGAAGACGTGAACTGGGCGATTGGTCATGCCGATAGGGCCGCCCGCGCCTGGGCGGTGGGCGACATCAGGACCGTGAAGGCCAATTACAGCGAATGGCGCCTGGGCACCTGCATCATGGCGGCGGTGCAGAAGTTCAGCGATATCGATGGCCGCAACGTGTCGGAATATGTCGCCGCCATCGATGCGGCGCTGGACAAGCCGGGCAAGACCATTGTGGTGATCAACATGGGGTCGCTGCTGCGCAAGAACGGTGTGCTGGAGCGACTGACCGCCAGGCACATCCAGATCGAAGCGCCAGCAGAGTAGCTACTGTTCCAGCTTCGCCGCCTGCAGCAGGGCAATGGT
>CANGRN010000013.1 GCA_947455695.1 Alphaproteobacteria bacterium | reverse complement strand
CTGCAACATCCTGGACAGCCAGCAATTCGGCGACCGCGCCAATGGCCGTTTCTTCATGCGGATACACTGCCTGTCGGAAGGCGGCCTCGGCATTCCCTGGCTGGAAAAGGAATTCGCGGCCATCGCGCAGAAATTCGCCATGGACGCGAAGTTCTTCGATTCCAGCCGCAAGACACGCGCCCTGATCATGGTGTCCAGGTTCGGTCACGGCTTGGTGGACCTCCTGTATCGCACCCGCATCGGCGCCATCCCGATCGAAGTACCGCTGATCGTTTCCAACCACCGCGACTTTGAAGACGTCGCGGCGGCACAGGGCATTCCCTTTGTCCATCTGCCGATGACCCGGGAGAACAAGCCGCAGCAGGAAGCCAGGCTTGCGGCGCTGATGGACGAGCACCGCATCGATCTGGTGGTGCTGGCGCGCTACATGCAGATCCTGTCAGACGATTTTTGCCGTCCGCGGCCGGGCCGGATCATCAACATCCACCACAGCTTTCTGCCCAGCTTCAAGGGCGCCAATCCCTATACCCAGGCCCATGAGCGCGGCGTCAAGCTGATCGGGGCGACGGCGCATTATGTCACCGGCGACCTGGATGAGGGGCCGATCATCGAACAGTCGGTGGAGCGCGTGACCCACGCGCTGGGGCCCGAGGATTACGTGTCAGTGGGCCGGGACATCGAGAGCCGTACCCTGGCGCGCGCCGTCAAATGGCATTGCGAGCACCGCATCCTGCTCAACGGCAAGAAGACGGTAATTTTCTCCTAGTTCGGCGTCAGCTTCAGCAGCGCCTTCTGCTCGGTCAGAACATAGACCGCGCCGTCGGGCCCCACCCGCACATCGCGGATGCGCTCTTTCCTGTCGGTCAGCAGCGGTTCTTCCGCGACAACCTTGCCGTTCTTCAGTTCCAGGCGATAGACGCCAAGCCCGCGCAGCGCGCCCGCCAGCAGGTTGCCGTTCCACTTGGGAAACAGCTTGCCCTTGTAAAAGGCCAGGCCCGAAGGCGCGATCACCGGATCCCAGTAATAGACCGGTTGTTCCAGGCCCTCCTTGGCGACAATACCCTCGCCGATGGGGCCGCCCGGATAGTCCAGGCCATGGGTGATGATGGGCCAGCCGTAATTCTTGCCGCGCTGGATCTTGTTCAGTTCGTCGCCGCCGCGGGGGCCATGTTCGGTTTCCCAAAGCGTGCCGTCCGGCGCCATCACGAACCCCTCCGGGCTGCGGATGCCGTACGCCCAGATCTCGGGCCGCACATCGCCACGGTTGAGGAACGGGTTGTTGGGCGCGGGCAAGCCGTCCGGCGTCACATGGATGATCTTGCCGACATCGACATCCAGTTTTTGCGCCAGCTGCATGTCATAGTCCGCCTTGCGGTTGCCGTCGCGGTCGCCCACCGTCATGAAGATGGTGCCGTCGCGCGCGATGACGATGCGGCCGCCCTGCTTCATGGAGAAGTTCTGCATCGGCAGCTCCGGCACGCCGCGATAGATCACCGTGACGTCATGCACGGCGTTGCCGGCCTGGTCGAGCACGGCATGGGCCAGATAGGTGTTGCTGTTGCCCTTGGGCAAGGTATCGAAGAAGGAAAAATAGATGCGGTGGCTTTTTGCAAAGTCCGGCGCCAGCGCCACGTCCAGCAGCCCCAGCGTACGCGCCGATGCCAGGCCCGCAAGACCAGCGAGCGGCTCGGTCATGCCGCCGTCGGGACTGACGATGCGCAAATGGGCGGGATACTTCTCCGTCACCAGCATCTTGCCATCCGGCAGGAAGGCGATGGACCAGGGCAGGTGCAATTTGTCGGTGATGGTGGTGACTTTATAGTCGTGAAACTTGCGATAGGGCGCGCGGGTCTGCTGCGGGAACAGCGGCCTGTCGTCGGCCTTTTCCGGCGGCCTTGCATCCCAATATTGTCCCTGGACCATGCGAGGCGTGGGAAATTCGCGGCTGTCGCCCGGCGTGGGCGCCGGACGGGGCAGTTCCTGCGCCATTCCCGCCAGCGGCATCAGCAGCGCCGCTGCGAACAAGATTCGTTTCATGCGTTTCCCCTTATTGTTGTCAGCCGCTGTTGCGAAGGCCCGCCGCGACGCCGTTGATCGACATGTGAATACCGGCATGGATGTCGGCGCTGGCATCACCTTCGCGCCGCCGCCGCAGCAGGTCTACCTGCAGATGGTTGAGCGCATCCACATAGGGCAGGCGGCTGCGGATGGACTCCGCCAGCCTGGGGCTTTGCGCCAGCAGTTCGGACTGCCCATTGATCGCCAGCACCGCGGCGCGCGTGCTTTGCCATTCCGCCTCGATCCGCGCCATCACCGTTTGCGCAAAGGCGCGGTCCTCCACCAGTTCGCTGTAACGCCGGGCGATGGGCATGCTGGACTTGGCCAGCACCATCTCCATGTTCGCCAGCATGGTGCGAAAGAAGGCCGACTTCTTATAGAGTGGTTTCAGCTGTTCTATTCCCACGGAATTCGCGGCGGTGCCGAAGCCGAACCAGCCGGGCAGCATGACCCGTGCCTGGGACCAGGAAAACACCCAGGGAATGGCGCGCAGATCCTCGATCTTCGGCGACTTGGTACGCGAGGCGGGACGGCTGCCGATCTTCAGGTCGGCGATTTCCAGCAGCGGCGTGGCCTGGCGGAAATAGGTCTCGAAGTTCGGCGTGTCATAGACCAGGCCGCGATAATGCGTGAAAGCGGTCTCGGACAGTTTCGCCAGCAGTGCGCCGTCTTCGCCATCGGCGGCATCATCCTGCGGCGACAGTTCGGCCAGCAGGGCGGCGGCGACGATGGTCTCCAGGCTGGCCTGGCCGATTTCCGGATCGCCATATTTCGACGCCACCACTTCGCCCTGTTCGGTGATGCGGATGCCATGGGCGCTGGCTTCGCAGGGCAGGGCGCGGATGGCGTCGAAGCTGGAGCCGCCACCGCGTCCCACCGCGCCGCCGCGGCCATGGAAGAAGCGCATGCGGATGCCGCGATCCTTGCCCAGCGCCACCAGCCGGGCGATGCCGGAATAGATTTCCCAGTTGGAGGTAACGTAGCCGCCATCCTTGTTGCTGTCGGAATAGCCGATCATCACTTCCTGCAAATTGCCCTGGGCGGCGATCATTGCCCTGGGCAGCGGGGCGTCGAAGTAGGTGCCCATCACCGCCGCGCTCTGGCGCAGGTCGTCGATGGTCTCGAACAGCGGCACCACGCGCAGCCGCGCATTCGGCGTCTGGCCCGGCAGGAACAGCCCGGCTTCCTTCATCAGGAGTGCTGTTTCCAGAAGGTCGGATGGCGTCGCGGCCTTGGAAATCACATATTGCGCCACCGCGCCTTCGCCGAAATTTTTCTTCAGCGCAGCGGCCTTGTCGGCGATGGCCAGCTCACGCGCCGTCTCGGCGGAATAATCCGCATAAGGCGAGCGCAAGGGGCGGGCATGCGCCAGTTCGGTCAGCAGCAGCGCGGCCCGCTGTTCTTCCGCCAGCGCCAGGTAATCGGCTTCCGCGTCCGCGACTTTGAGCAGTTCCGCCACGGCGCGTTCGTGGACATCGCTGTTCTGGCGCACATCCATGGTGGCCAGATGAAAGCCGAAGGCGCCGACCGCCTCGCGCAGGTTGAGCAGGCGCCCTTCCGCCAGATCGCCATCGCCATGTTCGGCCAGCGAGGTCGCGATCACGTTCAGGTCCGCGGCGAAGTCTTCCGGTGTCGCATAGGCATCAGCCTTGAAGCGGGCCTTGCGCACGGGTTCGGTGCCCAGCAGCGCCGCGCTGGTTGCCGCCATGCGGGCATAGCAGGTGACCAGTGCGCGGCGATAAGGCTCATCGCCCTGATGCACCGAGACCTGGTCATCCCGCGCCGCCAGCGCCTTCAGCGCATCGCTGGTTTGTGTCAGGGAATCGGACAGCGACAGTTCGGCCCCCAGCGCGTGAATTTCGCCCAGATAATGATCCAGCACGATCTCGGCCTGGCGGCGCACGGCATAATCCAGGGTTTCGGGCGAGACATTGGGATTTCCGTCGCGGTCGCCGCCCACCCAGGAGCCGGGCTTGAGATACGCCATCATCTCGCCATCCAGCTTGAACAACCGTGCCAGCCGGCGCTTTACCAGCGGCAGGCCGGGCAGGAAGCTGCGCGCGAAGACGGCGAGGTTGTTCTCGATCTCGTCCTGCACGGTGATGCGGTTGTCGCGCAGCATGCGGGTCTGCCACAGCACACGGATGGCGCGCTTGAGCTGCACATCGATCTCGTCCTGCTCGGCGGTCTGCAGGCTGGCCGCCTCGCGCCGCTCCAGCAGTTCGCTGAGTTCGTTTTCGCGGTCCAGGATGGATTTTCGCCTGACCTCGGTGGGGTGCGCGGTGATTACCGGCACGAACAGCGCGTCTTTCAGATAGGCGCGCACCCGCTTGGGGGTCAGGCCGGGATGCAGCTCCATGCGCTGGGCGGCGCCCGAGCCCAGCGTCTTGGTCTCGCGCCGCGCGACGTGATCATCGGCAATGTTGGCCAGCTGGGAAAAGATCGAAAAGGCGCGGATCAGCAGCAGTATCTCCGGCTGGCTGAGACCGCGCAGCCGGTCCATGGCGATTTCGCCGCTGCGGTGTTCGCCCACCGATTGGCGGCGAATGTCCTCCACCAGCCGGAAGGCGTCCGCCCCGCGCTGCTCGCGGATCACCTCGCCCAGCAGCCGGCCCAGCAGGCGGATGAAGGCGCGGTCCTCGCGCGGGAGTCTGGGTTGTTCGGTCATGTCACTTTTGCCAGTGGCGGGTGTGGCGGGGGCCGGTTACAGTAGCCGCAAAAGGGGCGTCGAAAAAAGCGCCGGTTGGGGTTATCGTGGACGTGAATTCCACATTGGCGATGCTGCCGCTCGACTATGTCGAGTTTTTCGTGTTCCTGGCGGTGCTGTCTGTCGTGGGCTTTGTTTCCGGCCGGGGTGAGCGCGGATCCTCCAGCGACTATTTCTTGGCCGGCCGCCGGCTGCCCTGGTACGTGGTCGGGGGCTCTTATATTGCCGCCAATGTCTCCACCGAGCATTTTATCGGCCTGATCGGCGCCAGTTACCTGCTGGGCGTGCCGCCGGCGCTGGCCCAGTGGCAGACCACCCTGGCCGAGGTCATCATCGTTTTCCTGTTCGTGCCCTTCCTGATCCGGGCGCGCATCACCACCGTGCCGGAATATCTGGCCAAGCGGTTTGGCCCCGGCGTGCGGCTGTCCTTTGCGCTGCTGACCATCTTCGCCAACATCACCATCTTCATGGCGGCGGTGATGTATGCCGGCGGACTGGCGCTGGCGGGCTTTTTCGGCTGGCCGCTTTTGTGGTGCATCATCGGCACCGGCATCTTCGCCGGCGGCTGGGCGGTCTATGGCGGCCTCAACACCGTGGCCTGGACCGGCGTCCTGACCGCCATCGTCAAGATCGGCGGCGTGACGCTTCTCACCATCCTGGCGCTGAAGGCGATGACCGCATCGGGCGGCATCATCGACGGCTTCAACTATGTGATCGACAAGAATGTCGCCGCCAGCGGCGTCTGGCACAGGGCGCTGGAAGCCAGTTCCCCGCATCTCACCCAGTACGGCACCTACAACCGCATGACGGTGTTCCAGCCGCCGGATCATCCGCTGGTGCCCTGGACCGGCACTTTCTTCGGCTTCCTGGCGGTAGGCGTGTGGTACGGGGTGATGAACCAGTTCATCGTCCAGCGCGTGCTGGGCGCGCGCGACATCTGGCATGCCCGCATGGGCATGGTGATGGCCGGCTATGCCAAGCTGTTCCTGCCGCTGATCATCGTGCTGCCGGGCCTGATCCTGTTCGCGCGCCATCCCGAATTCATGCTGGGCGACTGGGCAACCGCCAGCCACCGGGCCGACGGCGGATTTGTGGTGCTGGTGCGGGAGTTCTTTCCGGTCGGATTGCGCGGGCTGTTGCTCGCAGTCCTGATCTGCGCCGTGCAGGCCACCGTGAGTTCCGTGGTCAATGCCACCGGCGCGATCCTGACATTCGACATCTATGCCGCGCTGATCAACAAGCACGCGACCGAAAAACAGAAAGTGCGCTTCGGCATCTGGGCGTCCTTCGCCTCGATCATGGCCGGCATCGCCATGGCCATCGCGATCAGCCGGATGGATGCGGGCATCTATCAGTATATGCAGACCATCAACGCGCTGGTGGCGCCGCCCTTCGCCGCCATCCTGTGGGTGGGCCTGCTCTGGAAGCGCACCAATGGGGCAGGGGCCATCGCCGCCATTGTCACCGGTTTCGGCGTGGGCATCGCATTCAAGGTGGCCGCCCTTACCTGGCCGGCACCGTACCTGCCGGGCTGGTTCTACCCCTTCGGCAACCAGGCCCCGGTCTGCCTGGCGCTCTCCATATTGGCCTGCGTCCTGGGCACCCTGGCCCACCCCGCCCCCACCCCGGGGACCGACCCGGATCCCGTGACCTTCTGGAATTCCAGGGAAACGCTGGGGGAAGGCCTGGGGAAGGCCTGGTACAGCAGCGTGGTGCTGTGGGCCGGCCTGTCATTGGTGCTGACCTTGGCCGCCATGGTGATATTCTCTCAGTTCGTCTTCCCAGGAACAGGACCATGAACAAAAGAAACATTTCGGATCTGGTCATTCGGCAGTCGGAATTCAAAGGCGAGATCGGTGTGGCCAAGGCCGATATCACCCCGCCGGTGGGCATCTATTCCCGGTCCTGGGGCAGCGCCAAGCACGACTCGGCCGAGGGCATCCATCGTCCGCTCTATGTCACCAGCATGTTCATTCGCGGCGGCGATCCCAGGATCGAGCTATATCTGGTCTGTTTCGACCTGGGCTGGTGGTACGACAACGCCCATGAGATGGAGATTCGCGAGCGCATCCTGAAGGAAACGGGGATCCGCAACGACCAGCTCATCACCCATATGGGCCATACCCATTCGGGACCGATCACCAATCTTCAGAATCTGGAACGCGAAGGCGGTCATCTGATTCCGCCCTATCGCGACAAGATCGTGGAAGGCGCGGTCAAGGTCATCAAGGTGTCCAAGGCCAATGTGCAGCCCGCGGTGGCCAGCTGGGCCGAGGGCCGCTGCGACATGGCGCGCAATCGCGATCTGGTTTTGGACAGTGAAACCTTCCTGTGCAGCGTCAATCCCGACGGCCCCAGCGACGACACAGTGCTGGTGGGACGCGTCACCGACGCGAAGGGCAAGATCATCGCCACCATGGTCAACTATGCCTGCCACCCGGTGTCCCTGGGGGGCGGCAACAAGCTGATCTCGCCCGACTATTATGGCGCCATGCGCGAAGTGGTGGAACGCGACACCGGCGGAGCGCCCTGTTTCTTCCTGCATGGCGCCTCCGGCGACATGACGCCGTTGCGCTCCTATGAAAGCGATGCCGCCATTGCCGACCAGAATGGCCGCCAGCTGGGTTATGCGGCGCTGTCCACCCTGACCGGCATGCTGCCGCCGGAACAGGAAATTGCCTTCGACCGCATCGAGGATTCGGGCGCGCGGCTGGGCCGCTGGAGCCTGCGTCCCAAGCCCGCCAGCACGGCGCTGAAGATCACCCGTTCCAACACCGAGCTGCCTTACGTCAATTTGCCCACGGAAGCCGAACTGCTGGCGCAATTGAAGGATTGCACCGACCGCCCCCTGAAGGAGCGGCTGGAACGGCGGCTGATGGTGCGACGGGACGTGGGCGAGGGTAAATCGCGCACCGTTTCGACCACGCTGGTTCAGATGGGCGATGCGTTCCTGGTGGGCGCGCCGGCCGAGCCCTACAGCGCCTATCAAAAGGAAATCCGCGCCCGCTTCCCCGGCCATGCCGTGATGGTGCTGAACATCGTCAACGGCAATGTCGGGTATCTGGCGCCGGCCGATACCTATGAGAAGCCGGGCCTTTACCAGATCAAGATTTCCCTGTTCCAGCCCGGTTGCATGGAGCAGGTGATCGACGACACCACCAAATCCCTCAGGAAACTAGAAGAAGCCCATGGATAAGCCCTCCGCCGAAACCGTTCTGCAGCACAACCGCCGCTACATTCCGGGCGGCATTTCCTCGGTCAACCGCGCCATCGATCCGGCCATCACCTTCACGAAGGCCGAAGGCGCCTATCTGTGGGACACCGAGGGCAAGCGCTATATCGATTATCATGCCGGCTTTGCGCCCTATTTCCTGGGGCACAATTTCAAGACCATCAACATGGCCGCCGCCGCCGCCCTGAACAGCGGCGACAGCCTGTTCGGCGCCGGGCCGTCCATTTCCGAAGGGCGTCTGGCCGAGCTGATCTGCGAGAATGTGCCGGCGGTCGACAAGGTCACCCTGATGAACACCGGCAGCGAGGCGACCTCGCTGGCCATCCGCATTTCACGCGCCGTGACGGGCCGCCAGCACGTCATCGTGATGCAGGGCGGCTATAACGGCAATCACGACGAACTGGCGACCAACGTCTTCAACACGCTGGCCGAGATCGGGCCGCGCGTGACGCCCGGCGAATATCCTTTGCGGCCGCTGGGCGCGGGGACGACACTGACCCACAACCGCTTCACCCATGCGGTCAACTACAACGACCTGGAATCGGTGCGCTATGTCTGCCGCCGCTATCCTGTCGCTGCCCTGATCACCGAGCCCCTGCTGCAGAATATCGGGGTGGTGAAGCCCAAGCCGGGCTATCTCGAGGGCCTGCGCGACCTGGCGGACGAGTTCGGCTTCCTGCTGGTGTTCGACGAAGTGAAGACCGGCTTCCGCCATGCCGTGGGCGGTTACAGCGAGATCAGCGGCGTGCGGCCCGATCTTGTCGTGTATGGCAAGGCGGTGGCCAACGGCTTCCCGCTGGCGGTGGTGGGCGGCAAGGCCGAATACATGGACTCGATCATCGATCCGGATCCGGCGCGCCGTCCCTTCGTGGCGGGCACGTATAATGGTCATCCGGTGGCCGTGGCCGCGGCCATCGAGACGGTGCGCTACCTGGTCGCCACCAAGGATTCGCTCTATCCCCGGATGGAGAAGATGGGCGCGACGATGGAAGCGGGCATCCTGGATATCTTTGCGCGCAAGGGCATCGAGGCCTGCGTGGCGCGCCAGGGCTCGGCCTTCTCCTTCTACCTGATGGAAAAGCCGCCGGCCGACCTGCATGACATTATCGAAGGTCATGACTTCGCCAAGGACGTGGCGCTGCGCCGTGCCCTGATCCAGCGCGGGGTGTTCTTCGTGCCCATTGCGACCAAGCAATGTTCGCTGTCGGCGGCGCACAGCGACGCGGATGTCCAGTTTACCCTGGAACAGTTCGAAAGCGCCGTTGCTGCGGTCTGGTAAGGCGTTATAGTCCCGGCAAAATAATCCGATTTGGGAGAGATTCATGAAGCGCATCTTGCTGGCCGCGTTGGCCTCGACCGTGATCGCCGGCCTGACGGTCGCCGCGCTGGCCCAGCCCGGCGTGCAGCAGAAAGCGACGCCTGCGCAAGCTGAGCCGCTGAACATTCCTGCCCGCAAGCAGCAGGCGCCGGTGCCGGCGCTGCTGCAGTCGCGCGCCAATGAGATCTACAACACCACCTGCGCCGCCTGCCACGGCACCACCGCCGGCGCCGAGCCCAGCGCCCATGCGCTGTTCAGCAACGACTATCTGGGCAGCCACACCGATGCCCAGATCGTGCAGGCGCTGACCGATGGCGTGCCCGGCACGCCCAATCACAAGTTCACCACCCTGTTCTTCCTCGATGAAATCGCCCAGATGCCGGCGCTGATCCGCATCCGTGCCGGCATCGTCAACCGCAAGGTCGGTCCTGTGCCCGACATCACCGGCAAGGTGTTCAACAGCCAGAAGGCCAGCTTCAAGGTCGAGACCCTGGTCAAGGGCCTGAACCAGCCCTGGGGCATGGCCTTCCTGCCCGATGGCCGCATGGTCTTCACCGAGCGTTCCGGCCAGTTGCGCTTCATGGACAAGAACGGCAATGCGTCGGCGCCGGTAAAGGGCACGCCCGCGGTGTTCGAACGCCAGGACGGCGGCCTTCTGGACGTGGCGGTGCCGCCCGACTTCGCCAAGACGGGCTGGATCTATATTTCCTATTCCACCGTGGCGCCGGGCTACCAGATCCAGCCGGGCGACGAGCAGGCGCCCAACATGGCGCCGCCGACCATGACCTGGGTGGTGCGCGGCAAGGTCAATGCCAACAATGAGTGGGTGGATCAGCAGGTGCTGTTCAATCCGCCGGCCGATTCCTATCGCGTCACCGCCGACCATTACGGCTCGCGCTTCCTGTTCGACGGCAAGGGCCACTTCTTCTGGTCCATGGGCGAGCGCCATGACATGCAGATGTCCCAGAATCTGGCCTCGCCGCTGGGCAAGATCCATCGCCTCAACCTCGATGGCTCTATCCCGAAGGACAATCCCTTCGTCCACACGCCCGGCGCGCTGGGCAGCATCTGGACTTTCGGCCACCGCAATCCGGAGGGCCTCTCCTTCGATCCGGCCACCGGCATCTTCTGGGAAACCGAGCATGGTCCGGTGGGCGGCGATGAGGTCAACATCATCGAGCCGGGCAAGAATTACGGCTGGGGCATGGCCACCTTCGGAATCGAGCCGGGCATCGGCCGTCTGCACGCCACCGGCGTCACCGATCCGATCACCTATTACAATCCCTCGATCGGTCCCAGTGGCATCACTTTCTATACGGGCGACAAATTCCCCGCCTGGAAGGGCAATCTCTTCATCACCGGCATGGTCGGCCAGAAGCTGATCCGCATGGAGATCAAGGGCCGCCAGATCGTGTCCCAGGAAACACTGATCGCCGATTACGGCCGGGTGCGCGATGTGAAGGTCGGGCCCGACGGCCTGCTCTATGTGCTGCTGCAAAACATGAATGGCGACGCCAAGGGCGGCTCCATCATCCGTCTGGTGCCCGCCAACTAAGGGCGTTAGGCTCTCCTTTAAACGCCCATAAGTGGCGCAAAGGGGAGAACAGCATGAAACGCCGCGATTTCGTGACCGGTGCGGCGGCCCTGGCGGCCGGCGCCTTGAGCTTGCCCACGCTGGGCTGGGCGCAGGAGAAATCCAAGCTCAAGATCACCGGCATCCGCCTGGTGAAGCTGACGCCCAGGAATCCGCCGCCCGTCTACACCCCGGCCGCCGGTTCCTGGTCCACCCAGGGCGTGGAAGTCTCGGCGCCGCCCAACATCTATCCGGAATTCCGCCCCACCCGCAGCCTGTTCGCAGCCAGGAATGTGCCGGGCTTCACAGTGGAGATTACCACCGACAAGGGCATTGTGGGTTATGGCGAAGGCGGCGCCGGCGGCGGCGCGCTTGTGATGGGGCACCTGGCCCCGCTGATGATGGGCCGCGATCCCTTCGACATCGAGCGCAACTGGGACATCGCCTTCCGGGTGATGGAATCCTACGGCACCGAAGGCGTGACGATGAACGCCATCTCCGGCTTCGACAATGCGCTGTGGGACATTGTCGGCAAGGCGCTGGGCGTGCCGGTCTATCAACTCCTGGGCGGCGAGGCCAAGCCGCGCATCCCGGCCTATTGCACCGGCAATGACATCGAGCAGCATGTCGCCTTCGGCTACAAGCGGCTGAAAGTGGCGATGCCGGCCGGCCCGATCCGCGGCGAGGAAGGCAAGCGCGAGAATGTCGCGCTGGTGGCGCGGGCCCGCAAGGCGGTCGGCCCGGACGGCGACGTCATGTGCGACTGCTGGATGTCGTGGGACGAGCAATACACCATCGAGATGTGCAAGCTGATGGAGCCGTATCGCGTCAAGTGGGTGGAAGAAGTGTTGCCGCCCTATGAATTCGCGGGCTTTGGGCGGCTGCGCAAGAAGATCACCTCCACCAACATCGCCACCGGCGAGCATGTCTATGGGCGCTACGGCTTCCGCAAGCTGCTGGACGCCGATGGCGCGTCCATCTGGCAGCCCGACGTGACTTGGTGCGGCGGCATGAGCGAGCTGCGCAAGATCGGCGCGCTGGCCGAAGCCTATGACATCGACGTCATTCCGCATGGCGGCGGCCTTAATGGCGCGGTGCACTGGTCGATCAGCCATATCAACGCCCCCTGGGCCGAACTGTTCATGCCCCCGCCGGGCGGGCCCAAGAAGGCCTATGACATGTTCGAAGAACAGTATGAGATCACACGCGGCCCCGAAGGCATCTACATGCATCCCACCCGCACCCCGGGCTGGGGCTGGGATCACAACGCCACACCGATTTGATTGAAAAATACATGATGAAGAAATTCGCCGCCGCCTTGTTTGTCCTGCTGGCT
>CANGRN010000012.1 GCA_947455695.1 Alphaproteobacteria bacterium | reverse complement strand
GCATCGGAATAGCCGCTCCGATCAATGCTAAGCGGGCATTGATCGCTTGAACCTTTGGCTTGGACGGGCCAAGCTTCTATCCCTAGATTTTATCAGCCTTTTCAAGGCGAAGGACCCGCGAGCGGTCCATCTAGCCAGAGGGTGGAGCAGCCATGACGCCAATCAGCGAGACACGCAACAGTCACGTCCGTTTCTGGATCATCGCGGTCCTGTTCATGATCTCGTCCATCGCCTATGCCAGCCGCGCCACCTTGCAGATGGCGGGCAAGCCGCTGGCGGCCGAATTCCATCTCGACCCGGTGCAGCTGGGTTACCTGTTCTCGGCCTTCGCCTGGTCCTATGCCATCGCGCAGATTCCCGGCGGCGCGCTGCTGGACAAATATGGCTCGCGGCCGGTCTATCTCTGGGCGATCGGACTTTGGGCGGTCTTCACCGGGCTACAGGCTTTCGTGTCCTACCTGTCCTTCGTCCCGGTGATGATCAGCCTGTTCATCCTGCGCCTGGCGCTGGGCTTTGCCGAAGCGCCCAGTTTTCCCGCCAATGCCCGCATCGTCGCCAACTGGTTTCCCAAGGCCGAGCGCGGCACGGCAAGCGCCATCTTCAACGCCTCGCAATATTTCTCGGTGGTCGCCTTCAACCCCCTGATGGGCTGGCTGGCGCAATATCATGGCTGGGAGTCGGTGTTCTTCTGGATGGGTGTTATCGGATTTGCCGGCGCGGTGATCTTCGCCATGGTGGTGCACGCACCTGCGCGCCACAAGCACATCTCCAAGCGCGAGTATGCCTTCATCGAGGAAGGCGGCGCGCTGGTGAATCTGGACAAGCCGGCTTCGGCGGCGCAGCCGATCCGCTGGGGCATCGTCAGCCAGCTTCTGGCCAACCGCATGCTTCTGGGCGTGTACCTGGCGCAATACTGCATTACCGCGCTGACCTATTTTTATTCCACCTGGTTCGCCATCTACCTGATGGAGGCCCGGCACATGGGCGTGGCCAAGGCGGGCCTGATGTCGGCCGGCCCTGCCATCGCCGGCTTTGTCGGCGGCGTGCTGGGCGGCGTGCTGTCGGACATGCTGCTGAAAAAGGGCGTGTCGCTTTCCGCGGCGCGCAAGATTCCGATCCTGATCGGCCTCGTCATCTCCTGCGCCATCCTGGCCTGCAACTATACCGACACCCAGGCCATGATCATGCTGTTCATGTCCATCGCCTTCTTCGGCAAGGGCGTGGCGGCGCTGGGCTGGGCGGTGATGAGCGACGTGGCGCCGCGCGAGGCCACCGGCCTGGCCGGCAGCGTCTTCAACCTGTTCGGCAATGCGGCGGGCATCTTCACGCCCATCGTGATCGGCTACATCCTGAAGGCCACCGGCAATGACTGGAACCTGGCGCTGGTCTTCCTGTTCGCCCATTCCATCGTCGCCATGATCGGGTATGGCGTGATCGCCGGCGAGCTGAAACGCGTGGTTCTGAAAACAGCCTGAGGACGTTTTTATGAGCAAGGACAAGACCGGCGCGCCGCGCGTGACGGAGATGAAGGTTGTCCCGGTCGCCGGCCAGGACAGCATGCTGCTGAACCTGTCGGGAGCGCACGGGCCCTTCTTCACCCGCAACCTGGTGATCCTGACCGACAGCGCCGGTAATACCGGCGTGGGCGAAGTGCCGGGCGGCGAGAAAATTCGCCAGACCCTGGAAGAAACCCGTGACCTGGTGGTGGGCCAGGGACTGGGCCACTGGAAGAACATTCTCAGCACCGTGGGCCAGCGTTTTGCCGACCGCGATTCCGGCGGCCGCGGCCTGCAGACCTTCGACCTGCGCGTGACCGTGCATGTCCAGGCGGCGCTAGAATGCGCGTTGCTCGATCTTCTGGGCCAGCATCTGGATGTACCGGTGGCTGCGCTTCTGGGCGATGGCCAGCAGCGCGAGGCGGTGGAGATGCTTGGCTATCTCTTCTTCATCGGCGACCGGAAGAAGACCAACCTGCCCTATCGCCATGACCAGAAGGGCGATGACTGGATCAGGATACGCGACGAGGAGGCCCTGACACCGGCCGCCATCGTGGCGACCGCCGAGGCGGCCTATGCCCGCTATGGCTTCAACGACTTCAAGCTCAAGGGCGGCGTGCTGTCCGGCGCCGAAGAAATGAAGGCCATCGAAGCCCTGGCCAAGCGCTTCCCCAGGGCGCGCATCACCCTGGACCCCAACGGCGCCTGGTCGCTGAAGGAAGCCATTGGCCTGTGCAAGGGCCGCGGCGATATCCTGGCCTATGCCGAAGATCCCTGCGGCGCCGAAGCCGGCTATTCGGGCCGCGAGATCATGGCGGAGTTCCGCCGCGCCACCGGCCTTCCCACCGCCACCAACATGATCGCCACCGACTTCCGCCAGATGGTACATGCGATGGACCTGGGCTCGGTGGATATTCCACTGGCCGATCCGCATTTCTGGACCATGGCCGGCAGCGTGCGCGTCGCGCAGATGTGCGCCGACCGCGACCTGCGCTGGGGCAGCCATTCCAACAACCATTTCGACGTATCGCTGGCCATGTTCACCCATGTCGCGGCGGCGGCGCCCGGCAACGTCACCGCCATCGATACCCACTGGATCTGGCAGGACGGCCAACGCCTGACCAGGGAGCCCTTCCAGATCAAGGGCGGCCTGGTGCAGGTGCCCAAACGTGGCGGGCTGGGCGTGGAACTTGACATTGCGGAGGTGGAAAAAGCCCATGCCGCCTACAAAAGCCTGGGCGACGGCGCCCGCGACGATGCCGCGGCCATGCAGTTCCTGATCCCTGGCTGGAAATTCGACCCCAAGAAGCCGTGTCTGGTCCGCTAAGGCTGCTATAATTTCCCCATGAACGTCCAAGCCAAGCCGCCCCATGAAGAACCGCGCCGCATCCAGGTGGCGCCCGGCGATAATGTCGCCATCATCGTCAACGGGCTGGGCCTTCCCGCCGGCAGCACCTTTCCCGACGGGCTGGTGCTGAACCATTTCGTGCCCCAGGGCCACAAGGTGGCGCTGGCCGACATCGCCGATGGCGGCAACATCATCCGCTACAGCGAAGTGATCGGTACCGCCAAGGGCGACATCAAACGCGGCGACTGGGTCAATGAAGACAATGTTGTGATGGGCACCGCCCCGCCGCTGGACCAGCTGGAGATGGCGACGCGCCCGCCGGCAAAACCTGAACCGCTGACGGGTTATACGTTCGAAGGCTATCGCAACGCCGACGGCACGGTGGGAACCAAGAACATCCTGGCGGTATCCACCAGCGTGCAATGCGTTTCGGGCACGATGGAATTTGCCCTCAAGCGCATCAAGGCAGAACTGCTGCCCAAGTATCCCAATGTGGATGACGTGGTGGTGCTGACCCATGCCTATGGCTGCGGCGTCGCCATCAACGCCCCGGCCGCCATTGTGCCGATCCGCACCCTGCAGAACCTGGCGGCCAATCCCAATTTCGGCGGCGAAGTGCTGGTGGTGGGACTGGGCTGCGAAAAGCTGGTGCCCGAACGGTTGCTGCCCAAGGGGCAGGAAACCGGCACCCTGCGGCTGCAGGACGAAGCCTATGTCGGCTTCGGCGCCATGATCGACGGCATCATGGAACGGGTCGAGGAGCGGCTGAAGATATTGGACAAGCGCCGGCGCGAGACCGTGCCGGCCGCCGAACTGATCGTGGGCATGCAGTGCGGCGGCAGCGATGCCTTCTCCGGCCTGACCGCCAATCCGGCACTGGGCTATTGCGCCGACCTGCTGGTGCGGGCCGGGGCCACGGTGATGTTCTCGGAAGTGACCGAGGTTCGCGACGCCATCCACCTGCTGACGCCCCGCGCCGCGACCAGGGACGTCGCCGACGCCCTGGTGCGCGAAATGCGCTGGTACGACGATTACCTGGCCAAGGGGGAAGTGGATCGGGGCGCCAACACCACGCCGGGCAACAAGAAGGGCGGCCTGTCCAACATCATCGAGAAATCGCTGGGCTCGGTCGCCAAGTCGGGCACCAGCGCCATCAATGCCGTGCTGGCGCCGGGCGAAAAAGTCCGCAGCCGCGGCCTGGTGTTCGCCGCCACCCCAGCCAGCGATTTTGTCTGCGGCACCTTGCAGATGGCCTCGGGCATGAACCTGCATGTCTTCACCACCGGACGCGGCACGCCCTATGGCCTGGCCGCCGTGCCGGTGATCAAGGTCTCGACACGCAGCGAGCTCGCCAAGCGCTGGAACGATCTGATCGACCTGGATGCCGGACCCATCGCCACCGGCGAAAAGACCATCGAGCAGGTGGGCTGGGAGCTGTTCCAGCTGATGCTGGACGTGGCCAGCGGCAGGAAACAAGTCTGGGCCGACCGCTGGGGCCTGCACAATGACCTGACCCTTTTCAATCCAGCGCCTGTTACCTAGCGTCCTGCAACACCATCTCGCTGCCCTTGGCCGCGATCATGATGGTGGGGGTGTTGGTGTTGCCCGACGTAATCGTCGGCATCACCGACGCATCGATCACCCGCAAGCCATCCAGGCCGCGCACCCGCAAGCGTTCGTCCACCACGGCGAAGGGATCGCTCGCCAGCCCCATTTTCGCCGTGCCGACAGGATGGAAAATGGTGGTGCCGATATCGCCGGCGGCGTGAACAAGGTCGGCATCGCTGTCCGACACTTCAGGACCGGGACGGAATTCTTCCGGATGGTACTGCGCCAGGGCGGGTTGGCGCATCAAGGTGCGGGTCAGGCGCAGCGCCTGGGCGGCAATGCGGCGATCCTCGTCGGTGGACAGATAATTGGGCGCGATGCTGGGACTGGCGTCCAGCGCCGTGGAGGTGATCCGCACTTCGCCGCGCGAGCTGGGCCGCAGGTTGCAGGGGCTGACGGTAACGGCCGGAAAGCGGTGCAGCGGCGTGCCGAAGCGGTCCAGCGACAAGGGTTGGACGTGAAACTGGATATTGGCGCGTTCCTGTGACGGATCGGACCTGGTGATGATGCAAAGCTGCGACGCCGCCATGGTCATGGGCCCGCGCCGCAGCAGCGCATATTGCAGCCCCATGAGCGGGCGGCCCAGCGGCGAATAATAGATCTCATTCAGGGTCTTCACCCCCTGAACCTTGTACATGGCGCGCAACTGGAGGTGATCCTGAAGATTGCGCCCTACCCCTTCGGCAGCGTGCAAAACCGGCACGCCTAATTCGCCCAGCCATTGGGATGGACCCACGCCCGAACGTTGCAAAATCTGCACCGAACCAATGGCGCCGGCACACAGGATCACTTCGCCCTTGGCGCGCGCTTCCACCCACGCGTTGCCACGCTTGAACCGCACGCCGGTGGCGCGCTTGCCCTCGAACAGCACCTTGTCGACCGCGACATCGGCTTCCAGCCGCAGGTTGGGGCGCCCCAGTGCCGGGTGCAGGAAGCCGCGTGCCGCCGACCAGCGCCGGCCACGCTTCTGGTTGACGTGGAAATAGTAGCTGCCTTCATTGTCGCCGGTGTTGGGATCGGCGCGGCGCGGAATTCCGGTCTCTTCGGCGGCATCGATGATGCGATCCAATATTTCCCAGCGCACCCGCGGTTGATCCACCGCCAACTCGCCATCGGCGCGATGATGCTCGCTGTCGCCCAGGAAATGCCGGTCCAGGCTCCGGAAGACCGGCTTCACATCGTCCCAGCCCCAACCGGTCAGGCCCAACTGACGCCAATGGTCGTAATCGCCTACCTGGCCGCGCATGGAGAGCATGGCGTTGATGCTGGACGATCCGCCCAGCGCCTTTCCGCGCGGATAGTTGAGCTTGCGCCCATTCAGGCCCGGATCAGCCTGCGTCTCGAACATCCAGTCGCTGCGCGGATTGCCAATCAGGTAAAGGTAACCGACGGGGATGTGAAACCAGATCCAGTCATCCTGGCCGCCGGCTTCCAGCAGCAGCACGCGGTTTTTCGGAGCGGCGGACAGGCGGTTGGCGACAACGCAGCCGGCGGACCCCGCCCCCACCACGATGTAATCATATTCGCCGTCCAGCATCAGCGGGGACCAGAATTACCGGGCATAAGGCCGGTGCAGCTTGACCTCACGGTTCAGCTCCACGCCAAAGCCCGGCTTGTCCAGTTCCGACAGCTTGATACGGCCGTTCTTCGGCACCGGTTCGCCCAGCAGTTGCGGCGCGAACATCGGCACGACCTGGTCGGCCTTGGGCGCCATCATCAGGAATTCCGCGAAAGGACTGTTATGGCGGGTAATGACGAAGTGGTAGCTGTAGACCGATGAGCCATGCGGCACCATCAGCTTGCCGTGGCTTTCGGCCAGGTTGGCGATCTTGATCAGCTCGGTGACACCGCCGCACCAGCCGACATCGGGCTGGATGATGTCGCAGCAGTCCATCTCGAGCAGCATGCGGAAACCCCAGCGGGTGGCATCATGCTCACCGGTGGTCACCAGCATGCCGGGCGGCACCGCCTTCTTCAGGTCGCGGTAGCCCCAGTAATCATCGGGGCTCAGCGCCTCCTCGATCCATTTCAGGCCTGATTGTTCCCAGGCCCGGGTCGCCAATTTGGTGGCGTAGTTCAAATCCAGCGCCATCCAGCAATCCAGCATCAGCCAGAAATCCGGTCCCACGCGTTCGCGCATGGTGGCGATCTCGGCCAGGGCCTTTTTCATGCCCTCTTCGCCTTCGGCGGGGCCATGATGCAACGGCATCTTGCCGCCGATGAAGCCCATCTCCTTGGCCAGGTCGGGCCGCGCGCCGGTGGCATAGAAGGTCAGCTCGTCACGCACCGCGCCGCCCAGTAATTGATGCACCGGTTCATCGCGCAGCTTGCCGAGCAAATCCCACAGCGCCAGGTCGACGCCCGAGATGGCGTTGATCACCAGTCCCTTGCGCCCGTAATACTGGGTGGAAAAATACATCTGGTCCCAGATCTTCTCGGTCTGGGCCGGGTCGCGCCCTTCCAGGAATCGCGCCAGGTGCTTTTCCACGATGTAGCAGGCGGGCTCACCACCCGTGGTCACGGCAAAGCCGGTGACGCCGTTTTCCGCTTCGATCTCCACCACCAAGGTGCCCAGCACATTGATGCCGAAGCTCTGGCGGCTTGCGGCGTATTCGGGATAGCGCGACATCGGCGTGGCGATGTGATCGTCGATCCAGTGGCCGCCGCCCTGGTCGTGATAATCGGCGCCGCCGCCGCGCACCACGAAGGCGCGGACATGCTTGATCTTCGGAAAAGCCAAATCGAACTCCTAGTGCAGCTTCACGCCGTCATCGGGACGCGGCTTGGGCCGGGGCCAGCTGGTCCAGCGCTTGTCCTGGGAAATATCGCCCTGCGGCGCCGTCCAGGGCAGGGATTCCATGCCGTTCAGGTCATAGACGATCTTGCCGTCCTTGATGGTCAGCTCGTCCACCAGCTTCTGGCTGCCGTCCAGCCGCGTATTGACCATGTCCATGAAGCCGAACTTGCCCTTTTCCAGGCGCAGCACGGCAACGTCCGCCACCGAACCCACCGACAGATTGCCCAGGTCTTCGCGGCGGATTTCCTTCGCCGGATGGGCGGTCATCTCGGCCACCACTTCGGACAAGGGCAATCCCATCGCCATGAACTTGCTCGCGACATTGAGCATGTCCTTGGTGGTGCTGTTCATGCTGTCGACATGCAGGTCGGTGGACAGCGAGTCCGGCTTGAAGCCCTGCTGGATGAAGGGAACGGCCAGCGACCATTTGAAACTGCCGCCCCCGGTGCCGGCATCGAAATAGACGCCGCGCGCGCGGCCTTCGATCATGGCGTTTTGCGGGCCCTTCGTGACCGGGTCCTGTTCATGGCGCAGGCCCGAATACATGTGGGTGTAGATGTCGCCGGGCCGCAGCTTCTTGGTCAGCAGATCATACAGCGGACGCTGCGGACGGTCGGCGCCGAAGTCCACCATCACCGGAATATTGGCCCTGGTGCCGGCAATCACCGCCTGCTCCACCGGCTTCCATTCCGGGCCATTGAAATGCGCCGTCTTGATGCCGACGATCACGCCCGGATATTTCAGCGCCATCTTGGCGGTTTCTTCGCCGTCCATGTCGGACAAATCCTGCTGGATATTGCCCGAGCGCATGCCCTTGCCCACGATATTGAGCATCACCAGGATGCGGGTCTTGGCCCGGTCGACGATCTTGTCCTTGAAGTCCTCGAAATTGCGCCAGCCCGAGCATCCGGCGTCCACCACGGTGGTGACGCCGGTGCGGAAGGTGAAGCCGTCCGGCTGCACGCTGAGATCGCCGGCATAGGAATTTCTTTCGCCCGTGCCGACGTAATTGTGGGTATGCAGGTCGATCAGGCCGGGGGTGACGTACAGCCCCTTCACATCGATGGTCTTGATGGCGTCGCTGGCCTTGAGGCCCGATGCCACCTTGGCGATCTTGCCGTCCTTGATGGCGACGTCCATCACCGCATCGATGTGGTTCTTGGCGTCGATCACATGGCCGCCACGCAGCAGCAGGTCATAGGCCGGAAGCGGCGGTTGCGCGTTCGCACCCGACGCCGTCAGCAGCGCCAGCGCGCTTGCCGCTATCAGCTTCTTCATCCCCGTACCCCTTCTTGTTTTGTCAGGCGCGGACCGCCGAGAAGGTCGCCGGACCATATTCACCCATGTCCACAGTGCCCGACATGGAATTGCCGCGCACCGTTCCAGTAAAGGTCCAGCGGATGGAATTGCCGCCCACCGGCATAGCGCTTTGCAGCTTGACCAGGTCGCCATGCACCGTGCCCTTCATGCCGCCCTTGTAGATTTCGCCCTTGTGGTCGCCGGTGACGTTGCCGCCGTCCTGGCTCAGGGTGAAATGCTGTTCGCCCAGGCCACAGCTATACTGGATGGTGACCGACCAGGTGCCGGCCACCGAAGCCGGCGCGCCCGTGGGCATCGGCGGATTTTCATAATGGCCCGGGTTGGTGAAGATCTTGAGCAGCGCATCCGCCAGCACCTTCTCGTCGCCCGCATCCATCATGTAGGGCATCAGGGTGATGTGGCTGGCCATCATGTCAGGCCGGTGGCCGGTGCTGGGCTCGGTCATGATGCGCGGCGAGCCGTCGTTCAGGCGCTTTTCCAGCTCATTGCCGGTAATGCCGACTTCGCCGGCATCCCAGTCGATGCGCAGCCGGGTGGCGCGGTTCGACAAGCCCTGCGGCTCCAGGTAGGTGAAGGTCAGGCCGTTGACGCCCTTCAGGCGCGCCTGCACATGCTCCATCCAGCCGCGCCACATGCGCTGCTCGGCGTCATGATCGCGCTTGTACCACTGGCGCACCGCGGCCAGCAGGCCCATCGTCTCTTCCTTGGAGCATTTCAGGGCGCGGGCGTAGTTGTGGTGCGGCGAGGCCTGGAACCAGGCCGCCTTGATCAGGTCCGCCTTGCCCAGCAGCATGCCGGAGGATTGCGGCGCGCGCAGGCACTTGCCGCCCGAATAGCCGACAAAGCTGGCGCCCATCTTCATATAGACGTTGGGGCTCATCGGTTCTTCGGCCGCCGCATCCACGAATACCGGGATTTTCTTTTCATTGGCGATGTTGATGACGGTCTGGATCGGCAGGGCGCTCTTGGCTTCATCCGGGTCCGACATGATGTAGATCATGGCGGTGCGGCCCGAGATCTTGGCGCGCAGCTGATCCGGCGTCTCGACTTCCACCAGCTCGGCGCCCACCACCCGCACGCCCACGTCATAGGGATTGCGCGAATGCTTGGGGATGATCACCTGGTCCTTGCCCTTGATGTAGGGCAGCGCCTGGCACTTCTCGATATTGGAACCGGCGACGCAGGCGATGGTCGCCAGCACGATGGCCGACTCGCAGCCATTGGTGACCATGGCCGCTTCACAGCCATTCAGCCGCGCCAGTTCCTTGCCCACGCCTTCCATCATTTCGTCCATCTGGACGTAGTAATGCGAGGCTTCGAACATGGCCTGTTTGACCTGGGGGAGCGAGCGCGAGCCGCTGATGATGGTGTAGGTGCCGCGCGCATTCAGGATCGGGCGCACGCCAACTTCGGTGAAGAGATTTTTCTCCATCGTGCCTGAATGGACGACCATGTCCTTGGGCTTGGCCGGTGCGGCCAGGGCCGCCGCCGGCGCAGCAGCAACACCCGCCACCGCACTCGAACTCTTCAACAGATCGCGACGCGACCACTTGCTGAACAAACCCATATCCGAACCCCTTGTGTAATGTGCGCCTAGATGTAGGCGATGACGTCGATTTCCACGAGCGAATTGCCCGGCACGCCGGCCGCGGCCGTGGTGGTGCGCACCGGCGGCACGTCACCCCAGTCGTAGCTCTTATAGACTTCGTTCATGGCCGCGTAATCCTTCAGGTCGGCCAAGAAAACGGTGACCTTCAGGCACTGCTGCAGCGAGGAACCGGCATCGCTCAGGGCCTGGGACAGTTCGTCCAGCACGCCCTTGGTGTGCTCGGCGATGGTGCCGGGCTTGTGGTAGCCGATACCGGAGATGAAAATCATGTTGCCGTAAGCAACGCCGCGGCTGAACATCGGCTTGCCGGCCAAAGGATCGCGCGGCGGATAGGGCGAGCGCTTGGTCAACTTGGGCGCGGCCTTGGACTTGGCATCGGCGCCAGTGGCGGCCAGCGCCGTGGCGGCGGCTGCGGCGGCCACGGTTTTGGTCAACAGGCCGCGTCGTGACTTCTTTTCCATGAAAACTCCCCAAAATCGGTGCGCCGGCCGGTGTTTCCCGGCTCAAGCGGTCGCAAGGCTAGCACAGATTCTGCCCGCGCAAAGCGGGCGGGGAAGCCGGGAAAACCAGCCCGGCTGAGGCGTCTGGCCGCAGAAATCGGGCGGCCCTGAACTCAGTGATTCAGAGTGAACTCGATGGGGACAATCGCGTCCAGGGTGCGGGTGGGGAAATCCGCCGGCAGCGCCGGCAAGGGCTGGGCCCGCTGGATCAAGGCCAGCGCCTCGGTATCCAGGACGGGGCGGCCGCTGCTCTTGGCGATCTCATAGCTGATCACCTTGCCTTGCGCGTCCATCACGAAATGCAACATCACCACGCCCTCGATATGGGCCTGGCGTGCGGTGCGCGGATACTGCTTGAAGCGGTTGAGCTGGGCCAACAGCCGTCCCAGAAAACTGTCGCGCCCCTCGCCCGAGCCGTTCGGCGCGGCAGCGGGCGGGGTGGGCGCGGCGGGCGCCACCGATGGCTGTGTTGTGACCGGCGGCGGCGTCACCGTGCGGATCGTCACTTCGGGCAGCGGAACGGTCATGGTGGCGGGCTGGACAAGCTTGGGCGGCGGCGCGGCGATTTCCCTGGCCGGTTCGATTTTCTGGGGCGCGATATGCACCGAGAGTTCCTGCATCACCTTGGTATGAGACACCTGCACCACCGTCAGCGCACCCACCAGGATCAGGACATGGATGGCGATGGTGATGCCGATACTGACCAGCTTGGCGCGGTCGAACGCAGGGCGCGCCCGGGGGCGCACCATATGGGCATGGTCGAACGCGCCGAGCGGGAACTGGACCGTCATGCCTCGTCCTCATCGTCGGGCAACGCCGCCTCGTCGGTCATGGTGGTCATGGGGATACGGCGCTTGCGCTTCTTGGCCCACATGACGATGCCGGTGACGACGAACAGCAGCGGCACCAGCCCCGACAGGAACACCAGGAAGCGCCACACGCCGTTCAGGCTGCCATCATGGACCGGGCGCATCCAGGCCAGGAAGCGTTCGGACTGGTCGCGCACCTGCAATACCTTGCCACTATAGGGATCGACCAGCACCTGGGCGTTCATGGCGCCATTGCTGAGATAGCCGACCGTGATGGGCGCATCGGGGCGCGCCGGAATGGTGATGACGCGCGGCACCAGATCGGGCATCGCGGTCTGCGCCGCGATCACCGCTTCGGTGGCGCCCAGCCGCTTGGTGTCCTGCACCGCGACCTTGGGCATCTGGCGCGGATTGAAGCCCGGCGGATTCAGCCCCAAAGTCTGCGGCCAGGCGATCACCACGCCCGAGAAGCTGACCGCCATGAAGACGAAAAATATCCAGATGCCGGTAGCGGCATGCAGCTCGCGGTGAAAGCGCAGGCCCCGGGCGGCGGCGCGCACCTTGAACGCATATTTCCATTGCCCGCGCTTGGGCCACCACAGCACCAGGCCGGTGATGCCCAATATGCACATCGCCACGCCCAGCCAGCCGACAAGGGGGCGGCCGGTCTCGCGGCTCATCAGGAAGTTGCCGTGCAGCTGGTGGGCGAATGTCAGGAAGGGCGGCAGCACGGATTTGCGGCTGCCCAGCACTTCACCGGACACCGGGTCTATGAAGATCTGAAGACCACGGCCGCCCGCACCTTCGGTGCGGCGCGCGCCGCGGCGTTCACCGCCGCCTTCGCGGCTGGCGCCCGGCACGGCGCCCATCGGTGAAATGCCGCCCAGGCGCACCACCACCGGATCGCGGGGCTTTTGCGGCGGCATGATCTGCATCTGTCCGCCGTCCAGTCCCTTGTCTTCGGCGATATGGCGTGCCGTGCCCTGGATCATGGTCAGCGGCAGCGGCATGCCGGCGGTCGCGGCGTGCGGCGGCGCATCAAAGAAGTTTGCAATTTCCTGGTCATAGACGATCAGGCTGCCCGACAGGCCCAGCGCCG
>CANGRN010000011.1 GCA_947455695.1 Alphaproteobacteria bacterium | reverse complement strand
TAAGCACGTTTTTTGTGGTCTAACCCTTTGGCGCAGCTTGCTTATCCGGCGCGGGTGCCGGGGGCGCGGCCGGCTTGGCGGCCGGGGCCGCGGAAGCCTGGGCTCCGGGGGCCGGGGTGGCCGGCGCGGCAGCCGCCTGCGGCGCCGGAACGGGCGCCGGGGCAGGGGCCACCGCATCGGTGGTCTGCGGCAAGGTCAAACGGTCGGCCAGCTTGATGGTCAGCGACTTGGCGGCGTCGGGATTCATGTTGGCCAGCACTAGGGCCATGATGTCCGACTTCATGTCATGCGCCACCGGGACGAGCACTTCGTCCGGCAGGTTGTTGAAGATGCGCGCGGCATCCTTGGCCTTCATGGTGGAATAGGTCTTCACCAGGGAGGCGATCTGCGCCTTCTGGGCGTCATCGCGCTGCACCAGCAGGGCATTCATCTGGGCCTGCAGCTTCTGGAGCTGGGCGATCTTGGCATCGACGCGCTTTTCGGCGGCGGCGATCATGTTGGCCTGGGTGTTGATCTGGCTTTCACGGGCGTCCAGTTCGCGGCGGCGCTTGGAAAGCCCATTCAGCACGTCCACCTGCGACGCGCTGGCGGCCTGGTCGTCTTCGCCGCCGGCATAGTCCTTGTTGGACGGCACCGGTTCCTGGGTCAACGCGGCAACCTGGGCGCCGGCTTCGGCATAGGCTTCATGCACAAGGTCGGTGGTCTTCAGCACCAGCACCACGGCGCCAAGGCCGACAACGGCGGGGAGAAGGCGTGCGAAACGCGGCTTCATTGCACGGCCCTTTCCAGGCGGCTGAGGATCGAGGTGGACGGCAGCGGCATGTCCGGAATTTCGCGGGCCACGCGCGGGCTCGCGGCGGCGCTTTCCATGCGCTGGGCGATGCGTTCGCCCGAGGCGGTCAGGACCGACAGTTCATCGATATGCAGGCGGGCGCGCTTGAGGCGCTCGTCCAGGGTTTGGGCAGCTTCACCGGCGGCGGACTTCAGCGCGCGCAGCGAAGCACCGGCGCCCGAAATCGCCATGTTCAATTCGCCGATGGTGCGCGAAAGGCCTTCCTGTCCCTTGCGCACGGCCGCCAGGCGGCGCTCCAGGATCACGCAATAGGCCAGGGTGAAGGCCAGCAGCACTTCCAGCGCCAGCTCCAGGTAAAACGTCAAATCGGTGGGAAAATGCATCGGTGGGACTCTCTCAAAAACGTTGAAATCAAAGGATGCGCGAGGCATCCGTGCGTTCGATGGCTTCGTCCACGCGTACCGCGACCGATGCGCCAACCCGGCCCATGCGGCCCGTCAGCAGCGGCACGCCGCGGCAGCGCAGCTGGATCTTGGAGTCGGGACCGGCGCCCAGCATCATGGTCTGGCCCACTTCCAGGTTCATCACCTGGTTCAGCGGCATGGTCTGTTCGTCCAGGATAGCTTCGATATCAACCTTGGTGGACCACAGCTCCGTCGCCAGATGGCTTTCCCAGATGGAGTCGCGGCCGAACTTCTCGCCCATGAACTGCTGCAGCAGCAGCTTGCGGATCGGTTCCAGGGTGGCATAGGGCAGCAGCAATTCGGTGCGGCCACCGCGATCTTCCATGTCGATGCGCAACTTGACCAGGATGGCGGCGTTGGCGGGTCGCGCGATGGCGGCAAAACGCGGATTGGTTTCCAGGCGATCCAGGCTGAAATTGACCGGCGCCAGCGGTTCGAAGGCCGCGCACATGTCCTGCATGATCACTTCAATCATGCGCTGGACCAGGGTGCGTTCGATGGTGGTGTAGGGGCGGCCCTCGATGCGCATCGCCGACGAGCCGCGGCGGCCGCCCAGCAGAACGTCCACGATCGAATAGATCAGGTTGGAGTCCACGGTGAACAGGCCGTAATTGTCCAGTTCTTCGGCATGGAACACCGCCAGGATCGCGGGCAGGGGAATGGAGTTCAGGTAATCGCCGAAACGGATCGAGGTGATCGAATCCAGGCTGACTTCGACGTTATCCGACGTGAAATTGCGAAGGGACGTGGTCATCAACCGCACCAGGCGGTCGAAGACGATTTCCAGCATGGGCAGGCGTTCGTAGCTGACCAGCGCCGAATTGATGATGGCGCGGACGCCGGACTTGTCCTGCATCTGGTCGGAATTGACGTCAAAGCCCAGCAGGGAGTCGATTTCATCCTGGTTCAGGACGCGTTCGGCGGTGCCCCCGGTGTCTGGCGCATTCTCGAAGGTCGCCGACGCGCTGGGAGCAGCGGCGTCTGCGGCTTGGGTCTCTGTCTCGTCGGCCATGTCTTAAGTCCTTGTTCTAAGGATAGTATTTCCGCTTTTTGCGAAACTTATTGGACGATCATTTCCTTCAGCAGCACGTCGCGCACCTTGTACGGGGCGGCCGCGACATTGACGCGGCGGAGCAATTCTTCCTTCAGGCGCAGCACGCCAGCGCTGCCCTTGAGGTCGTCCAGGCGCAATTCGCGCAAATACGCCTGAAACTGGTCGGTGATGCGCGGCATCAAAGGCTCCATCGCCTTCTTCTGCTCTTCGTCTTCCAGTTCCAGCGACACGCCCAGCTTGAGATAGGCGGGGGTGCCGTCATTGCTCTGGATATTGACCAGAATGTCCTGCATGTCGCTGAACGCGACCTTGGGCGGGGTCAAAGGGACTTCTTCGGCTTTGGCCTCGTGCGCCGCATCGCTCTTCTTAATGAGGAAGAAGTAGGCGCCCGCGCCGCCGCCGCCGACCACAAGCAGTAGTGCCGGCACGGCGATCATCAGCATCTTCTTGGAAAGAAGTTTTCCAAGCAGCCCCTTCTTCGGTGCGGCCTCTGCACCTTCGCCTTCGGGCTTTTCGCCCTCTTCGGCTTCCGGTGCGGCTTCTTTCTTCGCCATGGAACGGTCCTGATGCGTTTCTCTGCGAGGGCCACCCTATGCAAACGTGGTTAAGGAGTGGTTCAAATTGCCGGGCGCGCGCGCTGCTGCCCGGCAAGTTTTTCCGCAGGTGCCGCGCGCGCTCCACAAAACCCAACAAAATCAGGTGTTTTTGACTGGCACGGCGGCTGCAACGTTCCATCCGTCGGACCAGAAAGGATCCGGAGCCATGGATAATTCACTTCTCGTTAGTCTTTCGCAGCAGCTCGCCGCTTACCGGGCGATGGACGTGATCGCCAACAATCTGGCGAACGCTTCCACACCGGGTTTCAAGCGCGAAGCCGCCAAATTCGAAGAATACATCACCAAGCTGCGTCCGGCCGAAGGCCAGACGGGTCCGCAAAGCATGAGCTTTGTGAAGGGCGCCGGCGTGATGCGCGATTCCAGCCAGGGCAATATCGAACAGACCGGCGCACGTTATGACGTGGCGCTGACCAGCAAGGGCTACTTCGCGGTGCAGACGCCTTCGGGCATGCGCTACACCCGCGACGGCCACTTCTCCCTCGACGCCAATGGCAATCTGGTGACCAGCCAGGGCTACCAGGTGCAGGGCGATGGCGGCACCATCACCATCACCCCTAATGACGGCGACATCAATATTGCCCCTGACGGCACCATCTCCAGCGTGGTCAATGGTGTCGGCAACCAGCTGGGCAAACTGAAGGTCGTCGATTTCGCCGATACCAGCGCCCTGGTGAAGCAGGGCGCCAATCTCTATTCCACCGACCAGACCCCCACCGCGCCGGCCAATCCCGGCGTCCGCCAGGGCGCGCTGGAAGCCTCCAACGTCCAGCCGGTGATCGAGATCAGCCACATGATCGAGGTGATGCGGGCCTATGAGGCGACCGCCACGCTTGCCAAATCCCAGGAAGACATGATGCGCCAGGCTATCGAAAAGCTTGGCCAGATGCCCGTTTAAGGAGATCTAGATATGCGCGCCCTTTCCATCGCCTCGACCGGCATGCTCGCCCAGCAGACCAACGTCGAAGTCATCGCGAATAATCTCGCCAACATGAACACCACCGCGTTCAAGCAGCAGCGCGCCGAGTTCACCGACCTGCTGTACCAGAACATTCAGACCCCCGGATCGCAGACCTCCGACCAGGGCACCTATGCCCCCAACGGTATCCAGCTGGGTGCCGGTGTGCGCACCGCCGCGGTCTATCGCATCACCACCCAGGGCGACCTAAAGTCGACCAGCAATCCCTACGACGTCGCCATCCAGGGGGCGGGTTTTTTCCGCATCCAGCAGTCGGACGGCACCGACGCCTATACCCGCTCGGGCAACATGTCGCTGTCGCCGCAGGGCCAGCTTGTCACCCAGGATGGCCTGGTCGTGCAGCCCGGCATCGCCATCCCGCAGAACACCATCAGCGTCAGCATCAACGCCCAGGGCCAGGTCAACGCCACCGTGGCCGGCAACTCCACGCCCCAGACGGTGGGCCAGCTGGAACTGACGCGCTTTCCCAACGAAGCGGGCCTGAACGCCATCGGCAACAACCTGTATCTGGAAACCCCCGGATCGGGTTCGCCCCAGGCCGGCGTGCCCGGCTCCACCGGCTACGGCACCATCCAGCAGGGCTTCCTGGAAACCTCCAACGTGAACTCGGTGGACGAGATCACGGCGCTGATCACCGCCCAGCGCGCCTACGAAATGAATTCCAAGGTCGTCTCCGCCGCCGACCAGATGATGCAGAACACCGCCCGGTTGGGAGCGTAACATGACGCGCAAATTCCTCCTCATTCTCGGTGTCTTTGCGGTGATTCCGGCATTGCTGCTGCTGGCGGGTTCCGCCTTTGCCAGCACGGTGCGCGTCGTGGTTCCGGCGCACGATATCGCCCGCGGCGACACCATCGGCGAATCCGACCTGACCTATGCCACCGTGGACGGCGCCGACCTGATGTCGGGCCTTCCCACCAAGATGGAAGAAGTGAAGGGCATGCAGGCGCGCCGTACCCTCAGCGCCGGCCGCCCCTTTCGTGGCGACGATGTGCGCCGCCCGATCGTCGTCACCAAGGGCCAGACCGTGACCATGGAATTCGCGGTGCCGGGCGTGCAGCTGTCGGCGATGGGCCGCGCCATGAGCGAAGGCGGCATCGGCGATACCGTCACCGTCCAGAACCCGGTTTCCTACCGCATGGTTTCGGCCACCGTGACCGCGCCCGGAACCGTGCGCGCCACCGGCGCCATCTCTTCTCCCGTCATCAACCAGCTCGCCCGCCGTTAGGCCCTCTTCAATAGGATAAGTACATGCGTAACCTGATCCTGAAAATCTCGACCCTGTTCCTGGCCGGCGCCGCCTTGACCGCCTGCTCGGCGGTGGACCGCCTGGAACGCGTCGGCGAAGCCCCGCAGATGGCCCGGGTCGGCAACCCCGCCGGCCAGACCATCGTGGCCGAGATCCCGCGCCCGGCGCCCATCACCCATGTCAACAATTCGCTGTGGCAGGCCGGTGCCCAGAGCTTCTTCCACGATCCGCGCGCCATGCATATCGGCGACGTGATCACGGTGAATGTCTCGGTGACCGATGCCGCCAAGATGCAGAACTCCACCTCGCGCGCCCGCACTAACACGGAAAATGCCAATGCCACCAATTTCTTCGGCATTGAGAAGGTTCTGCCCAACACGCTCGATCCCACCAGCCTGGTTAAAATGGGTTCGGACAATTCCAATGTCGGCACCGGTTCGATCCAGCGCCAGGAATCCATCAGCATGACGTTGGCGGCGCTGGTCGCCCAGGTGCTGCCCAACGGTAACCTGGTGATCGACGGCCACCAGCAGGTGCGCGTGAACAACGAGCTGCGCGACATGCGCCTGTCAGGCATCGTGCGCCGCGAAGACATCACCCAGGACAATACCGTCAACCTGGCGCAGATCGCCGAAGCCCGTGTCATCTATGGCGGCCAGGGTACGGTCAGCGACGTGCAGCAGCCGCGCTATGGCAGCCAGCTGCTCGACATCGTGATGCCCTGGTAGGAACCCGGATATAGTGGGGAAAAGAAAAAAGGCCGGATCGAAAGATCCGGCCTTTTTCACGTTCTAAACTGGGTGCTTCGCCTAGTCGTCGCGATAGACTTTTTCGCGCCGTTCATGGCGTTCCTGCGCTTCGATCGACAGGGTGGCGATGGGACGGGCGTCCAGGCGCTTCAGCGAAATCGGCTCGCCGGTTTCTTCGCAAAAACCATAAGAGCCGTCTTCGATCCGGCGCAGCGCCGCATCGATCTTGGCGATCAGCTTGCGCTGGCGGTCGCGGGTGCGAAGTTCCAGCTGGCGCTCGGCCTCGGTGGAGGCGCGGTCGGCGAGATCGGCATGCGGCACCGTCTCGGCCTGGAGGTTCTGGATGGTTTCGCGGCTTTCCTTGAGAATCTCGTCTTTCCAGACGTTGAGCTTGCGGCGGAAATATTCACGCTGACGCTCATTCATAAAGGGCTCGTTTTCCGACGGGCGGTAGTCGGCAGAGACCTGGTTTGCCATGCGCACTCCCTTCGAACGCGAGGGGCGAAAGACTCACGTAAAATCCGCCCCGAGGGCCGGGGTTATAACCGTGCGCGCACCCCAGCCGCAAACACTATCGCGCGGCCTGGCAAGGGGCGCACAGAAAAGCGGCAGTCGGAACGAAAAGCCCCGGATATCAGACACTTTCGCGACAGAGCTGCTTGGTATCGCAGCGCACAAATCTGATGGGTTTGGTGTGACATCGGGAGGGTTGAAGGCTCGCCCGGCCACGGCCGCCAGGGCATCAAAAAAGCCCGGCCGATTTCTCGGCCGGGCTTATTTGATGGTTGCGGGGACAGGATTTGAACCTGTGACCTTCAGGTTATGAGCCTGACGAGCTACCGGGCTGCTCCACCCCGCGTCACGGAAGGTGCGGGGGTATAGGCCATGCCTCTTGGCCTGTCCAGTCCCGCTTTTCGGCCCCATTTTCAAGCCCTTGCGGGGCCATTCAGCCCGATTTAACGGCTGCCTTGCTAAGAGGGCGACATGCGATTTTTGACCCTTTTGGCTCTTCTCGGTCTCTCCACCCCAGTCCTGGCCGACGAACTGTTCGACAGCGGAAAGCTGCTGGCCACCGGTGGCGTTTCCCAGGTGGAAGGCGCCGGCGGCAGCGGCCTGGCCAGCTGGGCGATGATCACCGGCTATGGCTCCCGCGATGGTGTGGGCGCCAACGTCCATTACACGGTGTTGCCGCTGACCAACTATGGCCTGCAAAGCGCCGGCATCGCGGTCGGCCTGTTCGACCTTCTGGAACTCTCCTATGCGTGGCAAGGGTTCGATACCCAGAATGTCGGCGCCGTGCTGGGCGTGGGGCAGGGCTTAACCTTTCACCAAAACATCTTCGGCGCCAAGCTGAAGCTGCTGGGCGATGCGGTCTATGACCAGGACAGCTGGCTGCCGGAAATTTCCATCGGCCTGCAGCACAAGGAAAACGACCGCGGCGCGATCATTGCGGCGCTGGGCGGCAAGAACAGCGTCGGGACCGATTACTATATTGCCGCCAGCAAGCTGTTCCTGGCCGAGAGCGTCTTGGTCAACGCGACTTTGCGCGAAACCAAAGCCAACCAGTTCGGCCTGCTGGGATTCGGCGGCGACAAGCATAACGATTACAGCAGCCAGTTCGAAGGCTCGGCTTCCTACCTGTTCAGCCGCCGCTTCACGGTCGGCGCCGAGCTGCGCACCAAGCCCAGCAATCTGGGCATCGCCCATGAAGGCGCAGCCTGGGACATCTTCGCCGCCTATTTCTTCGACAAGAACCTGTCCGTGACGGCGGCTTATGCCGACCTGGGCAACATCGCCATCCGGGATGGCCAGCATGGCGCCTATCTGTCGCTGCAGGCCGGGCTGTAGGAAAGGACCGCACATGAAACGTTCGATTGCGCTTGGTTTTCTGCTGCTGACGGCGGCGCCGGCATTCGCTGAAGACACGCTGTTCGCCGACATGGGCGGTCAGGCCGGGATCGACCGGATCGTGGATGCGTCGGTGGACAATTACCTGGCCGACGGTCGCATCAAGGCGATCTTCGATGAATCCAACATCGACCGTTTGCGCGCCGAATTCAAAGTCCAGTTCTGCCAGGTGGCGGGCGGACCGTGCGACTACAAGGGCCATGACATGACCGCGGCGCACAAGGGGCTGCACCTGACCAACGCCAATTTCAACGCCGTGGTCGAAGACCTGCAGGATGCGATGGACAGGATCGGCTTGCCGTCCGCCACCCAGAACCGGTTCCTGGCGCGTCTGGCGCCCATGCAGCGCCAGGTCGTGTCGCGATGAAAGCGCTGTTCTGTCTCTTGCTGCTGATGCCGCCCCTGATGGCGTCAGCCGCCTTCGCCGATGCCACCATCGTGCAGAAAGGCCGCCGCTTCAATCCGGGCGAGATCACCATCCGCCGGGGCGAAAGCCTGACCTTCACCAACAATGACGAGTTCATCCACCAGATCTATGTCACCGGCCTGTTCGATTCCGATGAGCGCGTGCCGGGCCAGACCTTGGTGGAAAACTTCCCCCAGGCGGGCACCTTTGAGGTACGCTGCCATATCCATCCCAAGATGAAACTTGTGGTGCATGCCAATTAGGACCCCGACATGAAAGCGCTGTTTCTTGCCGCGTTCGGTCTTGTCCTGGCCATCGGCCCGGCCGCCGCCGATGCCGTGGTGACCCAGAAAAATCGGGCCTTCCGTCCCACCGACGTCACCGTCAACCGGGGTGAGGCCGTCACCTTCACCAACGACGACAGCTATATCCACCAGATCTATGTCGACGGGCTGTTCGATTCCGACGAGAAGGCCCCGGGCGAAAATCTTAACGAGACCTTTCCAAGATCGGGCACCTTCCAGGTCCGGTGCCACATCCATCCCACGATGCGCATGACGGTGCATGTGAGATAGCCTTGGAAATGCTGGTTTTCGGCGCGGCAGCGGATCGGAACGGAAGCGGACTTAAGCCGCCATAAACCCCTGACAGGTCAAACTCTTATCGTTTACCTGCGGGCCGTTAATGCAACTTGCCAAGTACACCATCGGCGCCAAGATCTTCGGCGCCTTCGCCGCCATGAGCGCCATCATCGGTGTGATGGGGCTTGCGGGCTATGGCGTGCTGTCGGCGGCCGGCACCATCGCGGTGACGACTTTCGATGGCCCGCTGATGGCGATCAACTATGCGCGCGCCGCCCAGACCGATTTTACCGAGATGCAGCTGGCCGAGTTGCGTTTCGAACACGCAGCGCCGGCTGACCGTGCGGCCATCACGGCGCAAATCACCGAGCTGGCCGACACCTTCAGCGCCGACCTGGACGTCGCCGCCCAGCGCAGTCTTGAGGCGGACGAGCAGAAGGTCATCGCCAAGATCAAGCCCCTGTTTGAACGCTGGCGCGCGGCGCGCACCCGCGGCGACATCAAGGAGCTGGAAAATCTGGACCAGCAGATCGACGGCGAATTCGATCTGCTGATCGAGTTCAACACCGATCACAGCTACATCGGCCGCCGCCAGACCGTCACCAATATCAGCCATTTCAAATATGCCAGCATCGCGATCACCATTTTCGCCTTGCTGTTGTCGGCGGGCCTGACCTGGCTCCTGCGCAGCCGCATCGTGCGTCCGCTGCGCGCCGCCGCCACCGTCGCCGACCGCATTGCCAATGGCCAGTTGGAAACACCAATTCCGCGCGGCGGCCGCGACGAAACCGGCACCCTGCTCAATTCCATGACGGTGATGCAGGACAATATCCGCGAGGCCATGACGCGGGAAAAAGAACTGCGCCGCTCCGCCGAGAACCGCCTGGTGGACGCGCTGGAGACCAGCCGTGAAGGCGTGATGCTGGTGGCGCCGGACGGCAAGATCGTGATGTCCAATTCCACCCTGCGCGGCTTTTTCCCCAACATCGCCTTTTCGCTGATGCCGGGCACCCAGTTCGACACCGCGCTGGAGCTCATTCAGGGACAGCTTGCCCCCACCCAGGCCCCAAGCGAGGACATCAACACCTCGGGCCATGCCGAACTGGAGCTGGCCGATGGCCGCTGGCTGCGCATGACCGGCAGCGCCACCTCCGAAGGCGGCTCGATCATCTTCCTGTCCGACTTCACCGCCATCAAGGAGCGCGAGGAATCCCTGCGCCGCGCCAAGCGCGAGGCCGAAGCCGCCAACGCCTCCAAGACCCGGTTCCTGGCCAATATGAGCCACGAACTGCGCACGCCTTTGAACGCCATCATCGGTTTTTCGGAAATCATTTCCGGCCAGTTCTTTGGCGCGCTGGGCAATGCGCGATACCTGGACTATTCCGGCGATATCCTGCGCAGCGGCCGGCACCTGCTGGCGGTGATAAACGACGTGCTGGACCTGTCCAAGAGCGAAGCGGGCAAGATGGTGCTGGCGGCGCGCGAAACCGACATGCGCGATGTGCTGAAGGATTGCATCACCATGATCCGCGAGCAATGCGCCGAGGCGGGCCTGACCCTTTCGGTCACGGGCATGGACCATGCGCTGCCGATGACGGGCGATGCCGCCAAGCTGCGCCAGATCTTCCTGAATCTGCTGTCCAACGCCATCAAGTTCACGGAAAAAGGCGGCAGGGTCTCGCTCGATGCCTGCTCGACCGCCGACAGCATCGCGGTCACGGTGGCCGATACCGGCATCGGCATGGACCCGGAGGATGTCGAGATCGCCTTCCAGCCCTTCAGCCAGGTCGATAACCGGCTGGAGCGCCGTTATGAGGGCACGGGTCTGGGCTTGCCGCTGACCAAGGCGCTGGTGGACCTGCACAAGGGCAACATCGTGATCGACAGTGCCCGCGGCCGCGGCACGCGCATCACCGTCAGCTTTCCGCGCGCGATCCGCGAAGAACTGCTGGAAGCGATCTGACTTGTTTGATGGTCGCGCCGGACGGTTCTTCGCGGCTACGCCGCTTCGAATCGTCGATCGCTCCTAGACTCTCGGCGTCGCCGTCAGGCCGGCAATGTGTTCCTTGGCCGTCTGGATGGCGCGCACGAACCCCACAGGGTCGGCGATATTGGGCGTGGAAACCGAATCCACGCCGGTGCCTTCGATCTTCACCGTGCCGTAGCTGAAGATGCGGCCCAGAAGACTCTGGTGGACCTTCACGCCTTCGATATTGGGAAGGGCGATTTCGTTGGTGCGCATGGAGAGCAGGCCGTATTTTTCCACGAAGCGGTGGCTGGTGATGCCGATTTCGGTCGACCATTTGTGGATCATCATCTTCAGGAACGCGACCAGCCCCAGCACGAACAGCAGTCCCGCCGCCACCGTGTAGGGATCGGGCTGCTCCTGCGCCTGGCCAAAGGCCATCACCAGCAGCACCATGGGAATGATCAAGAGCAACCAGGCGGTGACGCTGTACAGGACATGGAAATGAGCGCGGGCAATGATGGTTTCGCCGTCGCCCAGGGACTTCTGGATATAGGACATCGCTGCCTCCGCTCTGTGGAGGCTGTTTTAGGGGATTTTGCGGGGCTTAACTAGCGCTCGTGATCCGGGAGCAGGACTTCCCGCACGCCTTTATGGTTCGGGCTGGAGACCACGCCTTCCTGTTCCATGCGCTCGATCAGGCTGGCCGCGCGGTTGTAGCCGATCTGCAGGCGGCGCTGGATGTAGCTGGTGGACGCCTTCTTGTCCCGCGCCACCACCGCCAGCGCCTTGTCATACAGGTCGTCGCCCGACTGGCCGTTGCCCTGGCCGAACACCGAATAGGGATCGTCGCTCTCTTCGTCCGGTTCCTCGGTGACGGCGTCCAGATATTCCGGGGCGCCCTGGGATTTCAGGAACCGCACCACGTCTTCGACTTCATGGTCGGACACGAACGGTCCGTGGATGCGCTTGATGCGGCCGCCTGCCGCCATATAGAGCATGTCGCCCTGGCCCAGCAGCTGCTCGGCGCCCTGCTCACCCAGGATGGTGCGGCTGTCGATCTTGCTGGTCACCTGGAAGGAGATGCGGGTGGGGAAGTTTGCCTTGATGGTGCCGGTGATCACGTCCACCGAGGGGCGCTGGGTGGCGGCAATCAGGTGGATGCCGGCGGCGCGCGCCATCTGGGCCAGGCGCTGCACCGCGCCTTCGATTTCCTTGCCCGACACCATCATCAGGTCGGCGACTTCGTCCACCACCACCACGATATAGGGCATGGCTTCGAATTCGAGATTCTCGTCCTCATAGATCGGCTTGCCGGTCTCGCGGTCGAAACCGGTCTGCACGGTGCGCTTCAGGACTTCGCCCTTGTCCTTGGCCTTCTTGACGCGCTCGTTGAAGGCTTCCACGCCGCGCACGCCCATCTTGGACATCTTGCGGTAGCGGTCTTCCATTTCGCGCACCGCCCACTTCAAGGCGACGATGGCCTTGCGCGGATCGGTCACGACCGGCGACAGCAAATGCGGAATGCCGTCATAGACCGACAGTTCCAGCATCTTGGGATCGATCATGATCAGGCGGCACTGCTGCGGCGACATGCGGTACAGCAGCGACAGGATCATGGTGTTCAGGCCCACCGACTTGCCCGAACCGGTGGTGCCGGCCACCAGCAAATGGGGCATCTTGGCCAGGTCCGCCATCAAGGGCTCGCCGCCGATGGTCTTGCCCAGCGCCAGGGTGAGCGGCGCGCGGGCCTTTTCATAATCGGCGGAAGAGAACATTTCGCGCAGATACACGGTCTCGCGCGTCTGGTTGGGCAGCTCGATGCCGATCACGTTGCGGCCCGAGATGGTGGCGATGCGCGCGGCGACCGACGACATGGAGCGGGCCACGTCATCGGACAGCGAAATCACGCGGGATGATTTGACGCCGGCGGCGGGCTCGAATTCATACAGGGTGACGACCGGGCCGGGGCGCACGGCGGTGATGCGGCCCTTGACGCCGAAGTCGCTCAGCACCGCTTCCAGCATGCGGGCATTTTCTTCCAGCGCCTCATCGGACAGCGCATGGGTGTCTTTCACTGCGACCGGCTCGGACAGCAGGGCCAGGGACGGAAGCTGGTAATCGCCGGAGGCCAGGTTCAGCGCTGGCTGCTTGTCGGCGCGCTTGGGGCT
>CANGRN010000010.1 GCA_947455695.1 Alphaproteobacteria bacterium | reverse complement strand
TATTCATCATCATCGTGATCGGCTGCTCGGCCGCCTGCATGTACACGCTGTACGATCCAAGCCCCTATGTGAACGCCTATTGGGGCGTGTGCATCACCTGGGGGCTGTCGGTCACCATCGCCATCTATGTCACGGGCGCCGTGTCGGGCACCCATGCCAATCCGGCGGTCACACTGGCGCTGGCGCTGTATCGCGGTTTTCCCTGGCGCAAGGTCCTGCCCTTCAGCGTGGCGCAGGTCTTTGGCGGGCTCCTGGGCGCCGGCGTCGTCTATCTTCTCTATGGCCCGGTAATCGATCACTACAATGACCTGCATCACCTGACGCGCGCGGACGGCGGCGCGGCCGGCGTGTTCTTCACCCATCCGGGGCTCGCCATCAGCGTGATGCACGCCTTCATGGATGAGATCATCCTGACCGCCGTCCTGGTGCTGGGCATCTTCGCCATCACCGAGGATTTCAACACCGTCGCGCCGCAGGCGAACTCCGGCGCGCTGATCATCGGCTTGCTGGTGGCCTCCATCGGCGCCAGCGCCGGTTATCTGGAATCCTGGGCGATCAACCCGGCGCGGGACCTGGGGCCGCGCCTGTTTGCCTGGATGGCGGGCTGGGGCGCATCGGCCCTGCCGTCACCGGGCAGCTACTGGTGGGTGCCGATCGCCGGGCCCTTGCTGGGCGGCGTGGTGGGCGGCGGCCTGTACCAGGGCCTGGTGCGCCAGTTCCTGCCGGCGCGGCGCAAAGCCAAGCCGTAACAGGCGGATTCCGCCCATAAGCTCTGCATCCGCGCCAACGGCATGGCCGGATTGCCCAAGCTTTTCTTGCCCCCACGGCCCCCGGTTGTTATCCCCCTCCCGCATTTTTTCGAAAGAGTCGTCCCATGCCGTTGCCCAAGGGTTTCCTGGCCGAGTCGCTTGGCCGCATCCAGCCTTCGCCCACCATCGCGGTGACCACCAAGGCGCGCGAGCTGAAAGCCGCCGGCATGGACGTGATCGGCCTGGGCGCCGGCGAACCGGACTTCGACACCCCCGACAACATCAAGAAGGCCGCGATCAAGGCCATCAATGACGGCCAGACCAAGTACACCGCGGTGGAAGGCATTCCCGAACTGCGCGCCGCCATCGCCGCCAAGTTCAAGCGCGAGAACAATATCGACTACAAGCCGTCGCAGACCTTTGTCTCGCCGGGCGGCAAGACCATCCTTTTCAACGCCCTGATGGCCACCATCAATCCGGGCGACGAAGTGATCGTGCCCGCGCCTTACTGGGTGTCGTATCCCGACATCGTGATGCTGGGCGGCGGCAAGCCGGTCATCGTGGAATGCTCGCTGGAACAGGGTTTCCGCCTGACGCCCGAAGCGCTGGAAAAGGCCATCACGCCCAAGACCAAGTGGCTGATCTTCAACCAGCCGTCCAATCCCACCGGCGCCTGCTATACCAAGGAACAGCTCAAGGGCCTGACCGATGTCCTGATGAAGCATCCGCATGTGTGGGTGCTGACGGACGACATGTACGAGCATCTGGTCTATGGCGGCTTCAAGTTCCACACCATCCTGGAAGTGGAGCCGGGCCTGTACGACCGCACCTTGACCATGAACGGCGTGTCCAAGGCCTATGCCATGACCGGCTGGCGCATCGGTTACTGCGCCGGTCCCGAAGACCTGATCAAGGCCATGGCCAAGCTGCAGTCGCAGTCGGCCACCAACGCCACCTCCATCTCGCAATGGGCAGCGGTGGAAGCGCTCAACGGCACCCAGGATTTCATTCCCGGTTTCCAGAAGCTGTTCGAGGAACGCCGCGACCTGGTCGTGTCGATGCTGAACCAGACCACCGGCATCGAATGCCCCAAGCCGGAAGGCGCCTTCTATGTCTATCCCTCGATCAAGAAGCTGATCGGCAAGAAGACGCCGGCGGGCAAGGTGATCGCCACCGACGGCGATTTCGCCAGCGAGCTGCTGGAAGCGACCGGCGTGGCGGTGGTGCATGGCGCGGCGTTCGGCCTGTCGCCGTTCTTCCGCATCTCCTACGCCACCTCGAACAAGGCGCTGGAAGAGGCCTGCAAGCGCATCCAGAGCTTTTGCAACAGCCTGGCCTGACGGATTTTTTACAGTCTTCGGAAACGCCGAGGCCGAAAAGCCGCGCGTTTCCAGACGCTTGGCTTTTGTTAGCAGCGACATCATAAACGCGGCCTTAAGCATGCCGGGCGCATGCTTTGGCCATGCGCGCTGGCCTCGTTCTTCTGGCCATGCTGGTCGTTGCCCTGATGACGCCGGCACAGGCCCTGGAAATTTCCGACGATCTGACGATCAGCGGTTATGCCGACTTGCGCGGTGTGGCACCCACCGACCAGGCAAGCTGGCTGCAAGGGGGGCTGGGGAAATTCCGTTATGGCGGCAAACAGTATGGCGGCGCCGAAGGCGTGGTACAGGCCGAGCTGAAGCTGGGCGATGTGTTCCATGCGGTGACGGTGCTGCGCGCCGAGCCGCAGGCGCCCGGCGTGGTGGACGCGCTGGAAACCTATCTGCGCTACGACGATGCGGGCGCGCACAATCTCAGCTGGTCGGTAAAGGCCGGCGCCTTCTTCCCCACGATCAGTCTCGAGAATGACGATGTGGGTTGGGCCAGTCCCTATACCCTGACGCCGTCGGCCATCAACAGCTGGATCGGCGATGAACTGCGCACCATCGGCAGCGAAGGCACGCTGCGCTGGAAAAGCGAACTTGGCACCATCTCGCTGATCGGCGCGGCGCTGTGCTGCAATGACCAGAACGGCACCTTGATGGCCTCGCATGGCTGGTCCATGGAAGACCGCCCCACCGGATTGCTGGAACGCGTGCGGCTTTCCACCCAGAGCCAGAAGCTGTTCTTTTCACCACTCTATGCGCGCACCGGCGAGTTCGACGAGATCGACGGTCATGTCGGCTGGTATGCCGGGGCGACATGGACCTTGCCCGACTGGGGCAAGATCTCGGTGATCCGCTATGACAATGAAGGCAACCCACACGCCAGGACCGCGCGCGACACCGGCTGGGACACGCGTTTCTGGAGCGTGGGGGCGCGCACCAATCTCGGTCCGGTGGTGCTGATCGCGCAGGGCATGCGCGGCTCCACCATCGTGGCGGGGCCGGGCTTTGTCGCCAACACCAAGTTCCAGTCCGCCTTCGGCCTTGCCAGCTACGACCTGGGCGACTTCCGCTTCAGCCTGCGCGAAGACCTGTTCGCCACCCGCCGCGCCGGCGCGGTCAATAACATGTGGTCGGAAGACGGCGATGCCACCACCGGCGCCATTTCCTTTACCGGGATCGACCGGTTCCGCATCACCGCCGAGCTGATCCGCATGAACAGCCGGCGCGGCGAATATGTGCCGGCCGGTCTCAGCTTGCACCGCACCGACCGGCAGTTCCAGCTCGACGTCCGCTATTTCTTTTAGACGACGCGTTCGGCCTTGCCATCCAAGCCCATGATGTAGAACTCGGACGTCAGATCCGGATGGGTCTTGGCCAGCCTGGCCTTGACCTGTTCCATCACCGCCTTGTGCTGCTGCGTCTCGCCGGCGGCATCGGCCTTGTAGTCCTTGCCGAAGGCGACCTTGAAGGCGCCGCAGTCGCGGTGATCCACCACGATCACCTTCTTGATGTGATGCAGGGTCTTGGCGATGCCGATGTGATCCCAAAAGGCGGCATTGGACGAGGGAAACTTGTCCGACACCGCGGCCAGCGAGGCGCCGGCCAGCGAGACCTGGTCGTAATCATTGGTCATGTGTTTGCCGTCGAAGAACCGCACCGCATCGTCCACCAGCCGGTAATCGATGCAGGTGATGGTCAGCGATGTGACGGTCGCGGCCTGGGCGGCGCCTGGCAAGGCCGCGGCGCCAGTGGCGCCCGCCAGCAATTTGGCCAAGCTACGCCTATCGATATTGCAATCGCACATAATATTACCCCTTGAAAATCCCCGCCGCCTTTTACCACAAAAATTGTGACAAGCGACGCCCGCGCCTTGCATTGGCCGCCGCCCGGCGCGAGCATCACCTCATCTGGAACGGGCGCCGCGCCCATCTCCTGGGCCCCGCCCGAAGCCCAACAGCTTCGAACGATGCGGAGGCACACATGACCCAGGCCCAATCCACCACCCGTATAAAAGCCGCGCCGCGCGCCATCGCGCTGGTGGGACCGCATGGCGGCGGCAAGACCTCTCTTCTGGAAAGCATCGCGGCCATCACCGGCGCGGTGGTGCGCAAGGGCTCGGTGACCGCCGGCTCCAGCCTGGGCGATTCCTCGCCAGCCGCGCGCGCCCGCCAGATGAGCGTGGAGATGAATGTCCTGACCACCCAGTATCTGGATCAGGAGTTCACCTTCCTGGATTGTCCCGGCTCCATCGAGTTCATCGCCGACACCTTGAACCTGCTGCCGGGGATCGACGCCGCGGTGGTGGTGTGCGAGCCGGACGCCGCCAAGGCCGCCATGCTGCAGCATTTCTTCAAGCGGCTGGCGGATGCGCATGTGCCGCATCTGTTGTTCGTCAACAAGTTCGACAAGGCGCGCGGGCCGCTCCGGGCGCTGCTGACGGCCTTGCAGCAGGCCAGCGACACCCCGCTGCTGTTGCGCCAGATTCCCATCTGGGCCGAAGGCATCCCCGCCGGCTTTGTCGACCTGGCGCTGGAACGGGCCTTTGCCTACCGGCCCCATGCGGCCAGCGAGGTGGTGGATATCGCCGACTACGCCCGCGAGAAAGAGGCGCGCTTCCAGATGCTGGAAAAGCTGGCCGACCATGACGAGAATCTGATGGAGGAGCTGCTGGGCGATATCGAGCCGTCGCGCGAGGAAGTGTTCGGCGACATCCGGCGCGAACTGGCCGACGCGCTGGTGGTGCCGGCGCTGATCGGCTCGGCCGAAGGCGACAATGGCGTGCGCCGGCTGCTCAAGGCGCTGCGCCATGACGTGCCGGATGTTTCGGTGGCGGCAAAGCGCGCCCGGCTGGAAGCCGGCAGCGAGGCGGTGGTGCAGGTGATCAAGACCTTCCATGGCGGCCATGGCGGCAAGCTCAGCCTGGTGCGGGTGCTGCGCGGGTCCTTGAAAGATGGCGCGGTGCTGCATGGACAAGGCGGGCGCGAGGCGCGCATCGGCGGCATCTTCGCGCTGGCCGGCGACAAGCAGGTCAAGCGCAGCGCCGCGCAGGCGGGCGACACGGTGGCGCTGGCGCGGATGGAAGCCTTCGTCACCGGCGAGACCCTGTCCACGGCAAAGAATGGCGGCGGCCGCGCCCTGATCGAAAGCCTCACGCCCGTGTACCGGCTGGCGGTGGCGGCGCAGGACCGCAAGGACGAGGTCAAGCTCAGCGCCGCGATCGCCAGGCTCACCGAGGAAGATCCGTCGCTGGTGTTCGAGCACAATGGCGAAACCCAGGAGATGATCCTGGCCGGGCAGGGCGAGATCCATCTCAAGGCGGCGGTGGAAAAGCTGCAAAGCCGCTACGGCCTGACCTTGGTGACCCGCCCCGCGCGGGTGCCCTATCGCGAAACCATCCGCAAATCCGCGCAGGTCCAGGGCCGCCACAAGCGCCAGTCCGGCGGCCATGGCCAGTTCGGCGATGTGACGATCGAAATCCGGCCCTTGCCGCGCGGCAGCGGCTTTGTGTTCGAGGACCGCATCAAGGGCGGGGTGGTGCCCAGGCAATGGATACCGTCGGTGGAAAAGGGCGTGCGCGAATTCATGAAGGCGGGACCCCTGGGTTTTCCGGTGGTGGATATCGCGGTGGCGCTGACCGACGGCTCCTATCACACGGTGGATTCCTCCGACGCCGCGTTCCAGACCGCCGGCCGCCTGGCGATGAGCGAAGGGATGCCCGGCTGTGCGCCCGTGCTGCTGGAGCCGATCATGCGGGTGGCGGTGCATGTGCCGTCGGATGCCACCGCCCGGGTCAATGCCCTGGTCAGCGGCCGGCGCGGCGCGCCGCTGGGTTATGACGCGCGGGCCGGCTGGCGCGGCTGGGACACGGTGCAGGCCGAAATGCCGCTGTCGGAAATATCGGACCTGATCGTGGACCTGCGCTCCCTGACCCAGGGCGTCGGCACTTATGAAATGGAGTTCGACCGGCTGGCGGAACTGGGCGGCAAGCTGGCGGACAGCATTGTCGCCACCCGCAAGGCGGCTTGAGCATGGTGAAAGCCCGCAGTGCACTCGGCGTTATCGTTGCCGTCCTCAGCCTGGCGCCCGCCGCATCGGCACAGACGCGCGTCCTGACGGCGCATGCGCAAACCGCATCGGCCTTGAAATGCCTGCTCGATCATGCGCGTGACGCGTGCAGCACAGTTTTTGCCGGGAGTGCGAGAGGGACCGCAACACAATGGCTGTGGTGGAATCCCAACAAGGATGTCGAGCTTGGCGCCCTGGTGTCGTCGGAATATGCCGGTACCGAGGCCGTGAATGCCTACCTCACCAAGTTTCTCAACGGCAGAGCGGCAGATGTCTACCATGTGAAGTTTGGGCACCAGGAAAAGACCTTTTACATCGTGCCGCCCGGTCCGGACGGCAAGGTGCATTACCTGCGCGTCCGCCAGGGCGGCCCGGACGACGAGAGAACAGACTTGTTCACCTATGGGCCGGGGTGATGATCGCCAAAGAAAAAGGCGGGCGGCGCAGCCTTTTGGGGCGCGCCGCCCGCCAGTTTTAAACTTCGCTCAAGGGGGAGGAGAGCGAAGCCGTGGCCGCCTTCGGGGGGAGAGAAGGCAGCACAGGAGAGATAATGCGGGCCGGGCGGCTTTCAAGGCCCCCGCGGAAGCGTAGGCTGGGCCTGAGAAAACAAGGGGGAATCGGCATGACTTTCAAGGCTATGGGCAACCGCATCTGCAAACGCCTGGCGCTGGGCCTGGTTTTGGCGCTGGCCACGCCGGCCGCGGCCTTTGCCGCGGGCTATGTGGTGACGGTGGATTTCGGAACGGCGCCGGAAAATTTCGAGCGCTTCAAGGCCATGATGGACCAGAACGCCAGGGCGTCGGTGGCGGACGAGCCCGGTTGCCGGGAGTTCAACGTCTACGAGATCGCGGCGACCCCGAACCATCTGTTCCTGTACGAGGTCTATGACGACGAAGCCGCGTTCCAGGTGCATCTGGCCGCGCCCCATTACAAGCATTTTAAAGAGATATCGGACCCGATCATCACCTCGCGCGGCGGCACGCGCGGGACTATGCTGGTGTCGTACCGCAAACCTTGATGAGGCGTGGTTCGATGATGAAATTTGCTGTTGCCGCGTGCGCATTCCTGATCGCCGCCGCGGCACAGGCGCAGACCGCGCCCATCGGCGCAGCAGATCCCGAAGCCATCACCTGCAACGCGCCGCAGCTGGTGGCCGCGTCCAAGGCACGCGGCTGGCCGGTCTGCGTCCAGAACCAGATGCTGGATGGTCTTGCCTCGCTCGCTTCTGCGCCGGTGGTGGACCGTCCCAGCGGTGAGGGCGATCCCGCCGCCGTCACCTGCCGCGCGCGCCAGAACCTCACCGGAACCCGCATCATGGGGCCGGAAACCTGCGCGCTTAACAGCTTCTGGGCCAAGCTGGCGGTGGATGGCTGCGTCCTCAGCCCCGGCAGCCGCACCATCCTGCGCCTTGGAACCACCAAGGTTCTGCGGCCCCTGGCTTGCACGCATATCCAGGGCCGCAACGGCACGATGCCGCCCAGTTTTTTCTGATCCCTGCCGAAAAGCAGGCATTTTCAAGACGATGGACGGGGGCAGGGCGGCCCGCTACAAGGGGCGCGCCTGCTGCTTGAGCGGGCTTTGGAGCGTTTCATGCGTGTTTTCGTGGGTGTCGTGCTGGCCGCCGGCCTTCTGGCCAATGGCGCGTTCGCCGAGGGCTTGCATCCTGGCCGTCCGGCGGGCGTGATCCAGGCGCGCATGACCGCGACCGAAACCGCGCTGATGCTGGGCACCGGCGCGGTGATCATGGCCGGCGTCGGCATCCTGGCCTCCGGCACCAGCTCGGTGGTGGATTCCCAGGTCATCAACAGCCAGAAAAGCATCGTGGCTCCGCCGGTCAGTACCGTCGTTTCCACCAGCACAACCGGCTGATCAATACTGCCAGTCTTTGGAAGACTTGACCGCGAAGTCGCGGAACGCCGCCACGCGCTTGGACTGGCGCAAGGCATCGGCATAGACCAGATGCACGTCGAAACCGGGCGCCGCCACATCGGGCAGCACCCGTTCCAGCTCCGGATGCTGGGCGGCGACATAATCCGGCACCACCCCGATCCCCAGACCCGCTTCGGTCGCCTGCAGGATGCCGGTGATGTTGTTGATGCGGATGATGCGGCCCTTGCCGCCGGGCTTGGCGTTCTTCTTGAACGCTTCCAGCAGCCAGTTGATGTCGCGGATCTCCGGCACCGCCGTCTCGCCATAGACGATGATGGTGTGGTCGGCGATCTCTTCCATCGTCCTGGGGGCGGGATTGTCCTTCAGATACGTCTTGGCGGCGTACATGTGATAATGGACGGTGAAGAGCTTGCGCTGGATCAGGTCGGCCTGGACCGGCGCGCGCATGCGAATGGCCAGGTCCGCCTCGCGCTGGGCAAGGTCCAGTTCCTTGTCGTCCATCACCAGATGCACTTCGACTTCCGGATATTGCGCCAGGAAGGCGCCCAGGCGCGGCAGCAGCCAATAGGCGCCGATGCCATGGCTGGCGGTGATCTTCAGCGCCCCGCGCGGACTTTCATGGACGTTCTTGAGCGCTTCTTCGGCGCTTGCCAGCCGCCCCAGCACGTCGGTGACCGCGGTGAACAGCAGTTCGCCTTCATCTGTCAGGGTCAGGCCGCGGGCGTGACGCTGGAACAGCGGCGTGGAGATTTCTTCTTCCAGTGCGCTGATCTGGCGGCTGACCGCCGATTGCGACAGGCCCAGGCTCTGGCCGGCATGGGTGAAGCTTCCCGCCGACGCGACAGCGTGGAAGATGCGAAGCTTGTCCCAATCCATGACCGTTCCCTCGAATAAGCGCCCCCTAGGCGAGCGCCAGGTCTCCCGTATGCGTGCCGGCCAGGAAGCGTTCGGCTTCCAGCGCCGCCATGCAGCCCATGCCCGCCGCCGTCACGGCCTGGCGGAACACCTTGTCCTTGACGTCGCCGGCGGCGAACACGCCCGCGACCGATGTGTGCGTGGAGTCCGGCGCGGTCTTGATATAGCCGCTCTCGTCCATGTCGAGCTGGCCGTGGAACAGGCTGGTGGCCGGCGAATGGCCGATGGCGATGAACAGGCCATGCACCGCCTTCTCATGCACCGAACCGGTGACGGTGTTGCGCAGCTTCACGCCCGTCACGCCCTTGGGCTCGGTGGTGCCCAGCACTTCGGCGATCTCGGTATCGTAAAGAATGTCGATCTTCTTGTTGGCATTCAGCCGCGCCTGGTTGGTCTTGTCGGCGCGCAGGAAGTCGCGGCGATGCACCAGCGTGACCTTGTCGGCGAAGTTGGTGAGGAACAGCGCTTCTTCGACAGCGGTGTTGCCGCCGCCGACCACCGCGACCTCCTTGCCGCGATAGAAGAAGCCGTCGCAGGTCGCGCAGGCCGACACGCCAAAGCCCTGGAAGGCGCTTTCGCTGGGCAGGCCCAGCCAGTTGGCGGACGCGCCGGTGGCGATCACCAGCGTGTCGGCGGTGTAGATATCGCCGCTGTCACCCAGCAAGGTGAAGGGCCGGCGCGACAAATCCACCTTGGCGATGGTGTCGGTGACGAAATTGGTGCCCAGGGCGCGCGCCTGTTCCTGCATCTGGTCCATCAGCCAGGGGCCCTGGATGGCCTCGGCGAAGCCCGGATAATTCTCCACCTCGGTGGTGATGGTCAGCTGGCCGCCCGGCTGGATGCCGGCGATCAGGGTCGGCTCCAGCATGGCGCGGGCCGCATAGATGGCGGCGGTGCATCCCGCCGGGCCGCTGCCCAGGATGATGACTTTGGAGTGTTTTGGCGCGTTGGCGTTCATGGCTTCGTCTTCGTTTGGCTTTGCGGCATGCGCGGGTCTGGCCATGTCATATCGTAATGGCAAGCCGTGTCGTCAAGCGGCGCGGAAAGCCTAGACGGTGCATAAGGTTATAGGGGCGGCCCGGCACGCAAACTTCTGGCCTCCACGCCACGATTCGAGAAACATTATTGCGTGGACGGCGAGCGCGCGTTATAGCACCGAGCCCCTTTCATCAGGAACCTGCGTGGACACCCGCAAACTGGACGCCATAGACCTGCGCATCCTGTCCGAGCTGCAGACCGACGGCCGCATCACCAATGTGGAATTGTCGCGCCGGGCCAAGATCACCGCGCCGCCCTGCCTGCGCCGCATCCGCGCGCTGGAGAAGGCGGGCTTCATCAAGGGCTATCACGCAGAGCTGGACGGCAAGGCGCTGGGCTTTGAAGTCACCGGCTTTGTCTTTGTCGGGCTGGCCAGCCAGAAGGACGGCGACCTCAAGCATTTCGAGGAAAGCGCGCGGCGCTGGCCCGAAGTGCGCGAGTGCCACATGCTGTCGGGCGAGGTGGATTTCATCCTCAAATGCGTGGCGCGCGACCTGTCGGCGTTCCAGAGCTTCATCACCAACACCGTCACCGCCGAAAAGAATGTCGCCAGCGTGAAAAGCTCGCTGGTGATCCATGCCTCCAAGCAGGAGCCGGGCTATCCCCTGGTGGTGCCTGCTTAAAAGGCAGGGTTTTTGGGCCCAAAAGCCCTTCTGCGGCGCGGCGGAAATGCGCTAGGCTGACATCAACAAAACCGGGAGTGGGGAAGATGAAGCATACAAGTCTCTTGCTGGCGGGCGTGGCGCTGATGGCGTCGTCCGCGATTGTGATGGCCGCTCCGACGGCCAAGATGAAGGCCGCTGTGGCGGATGCGGGACGTCCCGCCGCCGACACGGCGCGCGATGAAAACCGCAAGCCGGCCGACATGCTGGCCTTTGCCGGCATCGGGCCGGGCAAGGTGGTGGTGGATATGCTGCCGGGCGGCGGCTACTTCACCCGCATCTTCGCCAAGGCGGTGGAGCCGGGCGGCCGGGTCTATGCCTATTTCGGCAGCCAGTATGACGCCCGCCTGAAGGGCCAGGGCAAGGATCCGGACAACCAGTTCGCCGACCTGAAGCACACCTATCCGAACCTGGGCGTGATCCATGGTCCGCTGCCGCAATTCGTGACGCCGCAGCCGGTGGATGTGGTGTGGACCTCGCAGAATTATCACGACATGCACAACAAGCAGTACGCCATGGACGTGAACGAGGTGAACAAGGCGATCTTCAAGTCGCTGAAGCCGGGCGGCTATTACGTCATCATCGACCACAAGGCGGCCGAAACCGCCGGCGACGATGTCACCGAAGCCCTGCACCGGATCAAGGAATCCACGGTGAAGAAGGAAGTGGAAGCGGCCGGCTTCAAGCTGGTCGCGGAAGCCAAGGACCTGAATTATCCCTCCGATGACGGCACCAAGCGGGTGTTCGAGGCGGACGTGAAGGGCAAGACCAACCAGTTCATGCTCAAGTTCCAGAAGCCCCGTCATTGATCCATCGCTTTGCTATTCTGCTTGCCTGCGCCGCGGTTCTGACCGCGGCGCAGTCGTTTGCGGCCGAACCCGTGTTACGGATGAATGCCAAACTCGCCGCTTTTGACGGCCAGGCCATGACGCTGGAGCCCGTCAAGGCGACCAGCAAGGAACCGCTGACGGTCTTCGTCACGCCGCAAACCCGCTATGTCGGCGCCAGCCGCACGCGCTTCGATGCCATCAAGGCAGGCGACTATGCTGGGGCGGCGGTCACGGTGGGGCGCAACGGGGTGATGCGCGCCAGCGATGTCTATCTGTATCCGCCCGCGCTGCGCGGCAGCGGCGAGGGCCGCTTTCCCGACGCCGACCGGGTCATCATCAACGGCACGGTGACGGCGGTGCAGTTCACCTCGGCCGACGACCGAAATGACGGCACCATGACTCTCCATTATCGCGGCGCGGTGCTGAACAGCGCCGGACCGGGGCGCACGGTCTGCGAGGGCAGGGCCTCGCCGCCCGCCTATGCCAGCCCGCTGGCCTGCGCCGCCGATGCCATGATCGAAGTGATGCCGGGCAGCCAGATTGCCGCGCTGGCGGTGGGTGACAGGAACCTGCTGGTGCCCGGCGCCCTTGTGACCGTGGCCATGACCAGGCAGGCAGACGGCCGGACCGTGGCCGCCGGCGTCACCGTGGAGCCGCCGCCCGTCACCGTGGAAAAGCCGCAATCGCCCAATTAATCTGCCACACGTTCCGCCGGAGAAGAGCCATGTCCCGTACCAAGTTTTCGTCCACCCTGGTCTTTCTGTGCGGCGCCGTTGCGCTTGCCGCGCCGGTCTGGGCTGCCGGCGCGCAGCTGGGCACCTGGGGCGTGGAGCTGTCCGGCATGGACAAGTCCGTGGCGCCCGGCGACGACTTTTTCCGCTACGTGAACGGCAAGTACCTGGCCACCGTCGTCATCCCGCCGGACCGTTCCAGCATCGGCTCCTTCCAGCAGTTGCAGATCCTCAGCGAGGAGCGGCTCAAGACCATCGTCAACGATCTGGCGGCCAAGCCGGAATCCTCGCTGGCGCCCGAAGAAAAGAAGCTGCGCGACCTGTTCGACACCTTCACCGACACCGCCGCCATCGACGCGGCGGGGCTGAAGCCGGCGCAGAAGGACCTGGATTATCTGAACGGGTTGCAGACCCTGCCGGACGTGGCGCGCGCCATGGCGTCGGTGAAGATGAACACCGCCAGCGTCTACAATATGGGCATCGGGGTGGACGACAAGAATCCCGACAACTATTCGGTCAATCTTTCGCAGGGCGGGCTGGGCCTGCCGGACCGCGACTATTACCTCAAGGACGATGCCGAGATCGTCAAGACGCGCGAGGCCTATCGCAAATATCTCGCCGACATGATGGACCTGGCCGGCATGACCGACAGCGCGGCGCGCGCCGACCGGGTGATGGCGCTGGAAACCGAGATCGCCAGGGTGTCGTGGAACCGCGCCGACCGCCGCGATGCCGACAAGATCTACAATCCTATGCCGGTGTCGGCGCTCAAAACCCTGGCGCCGGAATTTCCCTGGGACAATTTCCTGGCCGAAAGCCGCATCCCCCTGAGCGGGCCGCGCGGTGAACGCCAGGTGATCGTGGCCGAAAAATCCGCATTCGGCCCGCTGGCGAAGATCTTTGCCGCCAC